>PFWQ01000074.1 GCA_002791215.1 candidate division SR1 bacterium CG_4_9_14_3_um_filter_40_9 | reverse complement strand
TTTGGCCTGACTGTTTTTCGTCTGGAAGTGGAATCATCTGAATACACCTTTGTTTGATTTACTATGATTGTCTTGAACAAAGACATTCGGGATTCCGTTGGCTTCAAATTCTTTCTGGATATAAGTATTCATAAAAAATCATCTCTCATCTCAGAAGACCTGAGGAATGATAAGAATTACATCATTGATGATTTTATTTCTTTCAAATGTAAACGCCATATTTTATAATATATCATCTAAAATCTATCATTTATAATCTATCATTTATAATCTCATTAGATATTCCCCATAATCACTTTTCACCAGCGTTTCAGAAAACTGCATTTAAGACTTCTCACGGATTAACCCAAATAAATAGAGCGGGATATTATTATCTGTTCATATCAATATATCGTCTTTGATGATAAAAACATTTTTACTGTTTATCCTTTTGTTTTTCCCTCCTATTTCAAAGGTGTAGGTCTTCCCTTTATATGTATATATTATATCATATTGTCATGGTAAAAACATCTGAGATTTAGAGATTCTTCTAAGCATATCTATAATAAACACCTCTCTGACTGTTCCTAGTTCAGACTGACTTCATTCAAAAAAATTATACATATGGACAAGATTATTGTTTCATAAGAATATTTTCTTTTCTTTTCTCAGTTTATTAGATAGGTTTTGGTCTTTGTGTAACAGGTTTATTACTCATATATCAGATAATATTTCCAAAAAAACCGCTATCTGTTTCGGATCTATTCATGTTTTTCTGGCCAAACTTGAATAATTGAGATTTGATGGTGGTATCTGCGATATAAAGTACAGGATATCTTGAAGTTTCAATAATGTATTTGTTTCTATATTAATAAAATTGGGAATATCTTGGAATATGATCTTTTTGATAGAATTTTGCAAAAGCATAAAAAATTCCTCCTTTGAAACTAGAGGAGCATAAGGATACTGTCAATTTATCATAAAATTTTTTAAATAAGTGAATTTTATGATGTCCGATAATTCATAAGAAATTTTTTTATAATTTTTTATAATATCATCAAAAGAGTATAATTTTATTTTAATATTATGCTGAAAATAGAGATATTCCTGAAAATTTAGTGGCCATAATCTATAAAACAAAACTCTTCTGGAAAGATCTGCTCATTTTTTCTGTAACGATAGACTGCTTGATCAGGAAAAGACAATCTTCACGTCAGGCAGAGTATCAAGGATATTTTTTATCTCTTTTTCTCGATTTGGATATTCATGTATCTCATCTATAAAGAAAATTTTTTCGTTAAATTCTTGATAAAAATAATGAACGATGGTAAATAATCATTTATCTTTTATAATTCATAGATCTCATAAGATATATATTCATTTACCTAGTTCTTTGAGTTTTTGGAGCATAATCGTTGTTTTCCCAAGCCCTCTTTCTCATAAGATTCATACGCAAGGAAGATTCCGATTGATTTCGCCAAAAAGATTTCTTTTTTTTTGGATTGGCTCTATTCTCTTAATAAGTTTGGCTTGAGAGGTTTTGATAATGTGAAGTAATTCTTCCATTTTTTTATATTAGGATTTAAATCCATAAAAGTGAGTATTTTAGGGGATTTTAATCTTTTTGTCTTCGAAAGCAAGGCATTTCATTAGGTACTCTCCATATCCACTTTTCTTCAGCGGTTCCGCCAGCTTCATAAGCCGTTCTTTGCTAATAAATCCCTGACGGTAAGCCACTTCTTCTATACACCCAATCATAAATCATTGTCTTTCTTGGATAACTTCCACAAATTCTGATGCCTGAAGTAAAGAATGGAATGTCCCGGTGTCAAGCCACGCAGTTCATCTAGGCAAAACCTGCACTTTAAGTTTTCACTTCCCCAAATATATTTTATTTAAATCAGTCACTTCATATTCTCATCTCGCGCTTGGCTGAAGATTTTTCGCCATATCAACAACACTGTTGTCGTAAAAATATAGCCCAGGAACAGCGTAGTTAGACCTTGGTTGTGCTGGTTTCTCTTCCAGAGAGAGGGCATTCATATCCTTATCAAATTCGACGACTCCATATCTTCGCGGATCATTCACATGATAGGCAAACACGATTCATCCGTCTGGGTTATTGCACTCTTTCAATATTCATTGAAGCCCAGCTCCATAGAAGATATTATCTCCCAAAACCAAAGCCACTTTATCGTTTCCGATGAATTTCTCTCCAAGAACAAAAGCCTGAGCCAAACCGTTGGGTACCTTCTGTTCGACATATTCAAATATACATCACAGATTCTTTCCATCTCCGAGTAACTTCTGGAAATGCGGTAGGTCATGAGGAGTAGAAATGATTAATATTTCATTAATCCCCGCCATCATCAAGACCGAAAGAGGATAGTAGATCATCGGTTTATCATAGATCGGCATGAGCTGTTTGCTCACGGCAAGCGTCAGCGGATGCAACCTCGTGCCGGCTCCGCCAGCCAAAATTATTCATTTCATCGATGCACTATTTAGAAAGGTAAAAAAATTACTTGATTATCAATTTCAAATATTCACAAGTTTCATCGATGAGCTTATCTTTGATAAATACTTTCTGTTTCTCATGTACAAGTTCTCCAAGCCCTGCCAGCAGATTCTCTTTATTAAAATTTTTGGGTATAAATGCAAGTACTTCTTTGAGATATGCCGATACTGATTTTCCTATTTTTTCTTCTATCACCGCAGGATTTATCCCAAAACCATTTTTCAAGAAAAAATGGACATCATATAAATCTCTGCTAGCGGTTGTTTTTCTTTGAGTTAATGCAACTAATTTATTTGCAAAAAGACAGTCCGGATCCATACAGAGTGCCTGGTATCACAAAATAGATTTATAAGAATAGGTGTCAGTTTTTTTGGTTTTTTTACTGATTTCTATTTTTATATTCATTTCATGATGTTCATAATCTATAAGTAGGAACAATGTATGCTCTTTATCGTACATATCTTTCACTTTCCCATGTTTGTTACATATCTGGGATAAATCATCCAGCATTTTCTCCCCATCTACTTTTCACAATAGATCAAAATCAAGATCAGTAGAAAATCTATCCAGATTATACAAAAGATAAAGGAGTGTTCATCATTTAAATCATAATAGTTTGCCATAAGGAGAAGTGACGATATCTTTCAAAAGATTAATCATTACTATCCTATGTTTTTGGATGTTAAGTGCCATTTCTGAGTTTTTTTATCTCTAAAAGTAATCTTTTGTTATTATATATAGAGGCTATTTCCTCAACTTTATCTCGATTGATGCTTCTTAGATTATCAAAATAATAGCCTGGCGTAAGATATACTCTATCACAAAGAGCTCTTTCTAGGGTAGCAATTGCATAGCCATGATTATGGTCGATACCAAGTGGATCTAATGCAATCTCTGGTTTAATGGTTTTGTAACTATATATTTTTCACTGTATTTTGTGATCCTGTGTTTTAGCGCCGATAGAATAGAGAGTAGTACCATAATCCTGAAAAATAATACCTTCTTGATACAAAACTGTTTCTAGACTGATATATGATGGCTTTTGCATGGTATTTGCAAGTTCATATTCATTGAATTTGGGAAGAGCTCGTATTCCTTTACGTATATTTTGCAATAATCATTGTTTGCCCATTCTAGAAATTAGGTTTCTAAGCGAAAATTTATTAAGATGTGAAAAAATTTGATAAATATCCGATACCGAAAATACTGTTTTACCTGTTTGCAGTAATTTTGCAAAATCCTTCATTTGTACTCATAATATAACTAAAAACGATTATATTATAGTCATAAGTGCATTTTTTGCAAGAGATCTTTTTATAATCAGTTATTCAAATAAAAAGCTATCGTAGTCTTAATCCCTTCATCAAATTTAATCTTCGGTTCCCGTCATAATTCATTTTTTATTTTGCTTGCGTCAATCGCATATCTTTTATCATGTCCTGGTCTATCAGCCACGAAGCCGATAAAGGATTCATCTTTTCACATTTCTTTGAGGAGGATTTTAGTGATTTCCAGATTGCTATATTCATTATTTCCTCAGATATTATATATGCTTCATGTTTTTGCCTTGGTAAAAACTTCCCAGATGGCATCGCAATGATCTTCCACAAAAAGCCAGTCTCTGATATTTGACCCATCTCAGTAGACGGTCAGTTGTTTGTTTTGTTGCAAAAGATTTATGAAGTGGGGTATCAGTTTCTCATTATCTTGATTCGGTCAGTAGTTATTTGAACATCTCGTGATGACAAAATCTATCTTAAATGTTCTTCCATATGCTTTCACGAGCAAATCTGCGGCAGTTTTGGATGCGCTATATGGTGAGCTGGGATTCAATGGGGTAGTTTCCAAGAAAAATCCAGTGTTTGGGATATCACCATACACTTCGTCAGTAGATATCTGATGAAATCTCTGCAATCCATATTTTCTATACAGGTCAAGCAAATTCTGTGTTCATAACACATTCGTTTCGGTGAAAAGTTTAGGATTTTTGATGCTATTGTCTACGTGCGATTCTGCAGCAAAATGGATGATATCAGTAGGAGCATGGCGTTTGAAAACGTCTTCAAGCGCAGCTACATCTCTTATGTCCACTTTTTCAAAAAAGTAGTTAGGAGCTGACTTCACTTGCTCGGATATATTTTCCAATTTTCATGCATAAGTGAGACAATCCACATTTATGAAAACAATGTCCGGACAGAGCATGACATATTTGTTGACGAAATTGGATCCGATGAATCCAGCGCATCAAGTGACGATAATTTTTTTCATGAAATAACATAAAAAGTAAACTCGACCGCCAATCCCGATAGTTCGGATTGGATGCGAGAGTTATACTGGATAGCTTAAGAAGCTATAATTACAAGCAAAGTGAAGTAATTATAGAGTTCGAAAGCAATTCAGTGAAAGCGCCATTACCATACTTTTCTCCCCAAATTTTACAATAGAAAATGGGAAAAAATTATCTCATCTTGCTTTCTCCTCGGCAAATTCTATATATTCATCATAATATTTAATTCGTCACATCCCCATATGTCCACCATCCTCATTACTGGCTGACTAGGCTACATCTGATCACATGCGGCCGTAGTTTTCGCTCAAAAATGATATGATATCGTAATTATTGATAATCTCAGTAATACCAATCTTTCGGTGCTCGAAAAGCTCACGACCCTTATCGGCAAATTCACCTGACGTAGCAGGCAGCCTAAATTTTACCAAATCGACCTCAAAAACACTGAAGAAGTCAGGAAAGTCTTCCATGAAAATAAAATCGATGGAGTCATCCATTTCGCCGCTTTCAAAGCGGTAGAGGAGAGCTGTGAAGATCCTTTCAAATACTATGAAAACAATATCAGTGGTGGGGTGAGCTTATATAAAGTAATGAACGAATTCTGAATCAAGAATATAGTTTTCTCCTCAAGTTGTACGGTTTATGACACCATGAATGTAACGCCTCCTTATGATGAACAGACTCCGAAAAAAACCATCAACCCATACGGATCCACGAAGCGGATGTCCGAAATCATCCTTGAAGACCTTTCCACTCACAAAGGTTTCAACACTATTCTTCTCAGATATTTCAATCCTATCGGAGCGCACCCAAGCGGATTAATCGGAGAAAATCCCAAAGGGATCCCGAATAACCTTCTTCCTTACATCTACAAAGTTGCTACTGGAGAATATGAATTTCTCAATGTCCGGGGAAATGACTATCCGACGCCAGATGGGACCTGCATCAGAGATTATCTCCACGTCATGGATTTAGCGGAGGCTCACGTTTTAGCATATGAATATCTGCAAAAAAACAAGAAATTTATCCCGTCTTCAGCGGGGCCGGAATGATTTCTAGACGTATTTAACCTTGGAACAGGGCAGGGGACCAGTGTTTTAGAAATGATCCAGCTTACCGAGAAAGCAATTGATAAGAAAATCACATACAAAATCTGACCGAGAAGACCGTGAGATGCTCCGACAGTTTATGCCAATCCATCCAAAGCAAATACGATTCTTGGTCGGAAGACACAAAGAACCATCTCAGAGGCAATCCAAGATGGTTGGAGATTTATCACAAAAAACAATTCATAGATATTTTTCTTTGCACTTCTATAAAAGTTTTTCTTTCCTTCGGAGAGATGCTTTTGTGGTTCCCGCAGCTTCATGCGGGACGGGCGCCAGTATCCAAAACCCTCTGGGGAAGATGGCCACACACGCACTTCCCCGTCTCACCATGGACGTACGCTTTCCAGTTTTACTCCTCGAATCACCTACGCTTAGTCGTTAAAAAACATCTATCTTGCAAATTTATATACAGACTCGACAATATAGATGACACGTTCAGTTTGCTTACTTTTTTTGTAGGTCGCTTGCTCGTTCAGGATCTGTAGCAGAACTGTGATAGAAAACCAAGCTAAGAGAATCGACCGGGCCCCTGGGAGAGCCATAGGGAGGGAGATTCTTTCGTGTGCAGAAAAAGATTTCACTTTCCAGCGTATGACTGCAAGAGACCGAGGTGTTTTTGCCTACTTTTGCCACTGGAAGGGGAAAGTAGGGCCGGGCGCGGGCAAGGCGCGAAAAGAAAAGATTTTAACCTTTCCTTATAATTTTAATCTCACGCAATAATCACTTGATAGATCAGAGATTGACTAAGGAAATAACTCAATAATACACAACAATTGCAATCGCGAGATATCAAATATTTTCGAATCTGTAGCCATTGCTTAGCACCAAGAAATGAGATTTGAGGAAGTAATAGACTATGCTGATGGCTCAGATGATGAGAAGATTTTTTCGTAAGAATTTCCGTTCAAAACTGATAGCCTGATGTTTATTGACTATTCTAAAGCTCAATCCCCGGAGAACAAGCCATCAGAGAATAAGTGCAATGACTGCTCACATCAGTCACCATCAGAGACCCAATATAAAGATGATATTTGCTACTACGTTTACCAGAAGCGCTCGTCAGATGACTATGACCCTTTGTTTCACTTTTCCAAATCATGCCAAGATGCCGTAATTAATACTTGTCAGCACATTGAAGATCAAGAATGGTCAGATATACATGAGTAACTGGCCGGAATACATAAACTTAGTACCGAAGAGAACAGAAGCTATTTCCGGTCCGAAAGCGAAGAATAATCAGCCAATACTTAAGGCAAACACAGAAAAGTATTTATATAAGATGCTTTGAAACGTGGCGAATTTTTCATAATGCGCTTTGGTGATGAGCTCAGTGACGATAGGAAAGACCAGTGAAAGTATCGGCAATACAATGACGCTATACATCCCAACTAGGGAGAAAAAATTGGCATAATATCCAGCCTGCAATGGCCCCAGAAAATTGACTATCAATTGCTGGTCCACCTGTCACAATAAGGTGCCGACATTCGCTCACAAGAACACTCGGAATGCATATTTCAATTGTGTTTTGATGAGTGTTTTTTCAAAGGTCAGACTTCCGAGTTTCAAAGTGTATCTGTATTTTTTGAAAAAAATAATACTGGATACGAGCAAAGCTATGCCCAGTCACGATATTCGTGCGATAGTAAATGTGGTAGTAGTCAACGTATTACTGAGCCAAAAAATGAGCGTGAAGGCTAAGATACCATAAGATCTAAAAAAATCAGTCAGACTACTAGCTATGGCATCCTGGAATGAGATATAGATAGAATTAAAGACCGTCAGGAAATTGATCCCGATAAAATACCAACAAAGGATTCTGATGACATGACCAGCCTCTGGCGAACGGAAGTGGTGAAGAGCTAACCGGTTAGAACCGAAATATATCGCTAGGGCAACTAAAATTCAAATTGTTACCTGAGCAATTAGGGTGATGATAATTACTGATTTAAAGTGACTAAATTTTTTCTCTATCCGATATTTGGGAAGAAAGTATTGAAGTGATTCCGTAAGCCCTAAATCATGGTAAATAGATAGGAGTCAAATAAGTCATAACACGCTATAAAAAAGCCCTACATCATCGATTCCGAGTTTATTGGATATGATGACGCGGACAAAATACGCTACCGGTGCGGTGATAATCATGAAAAAATATAACCAACTTCATTTTTTGATTAATTTATGGGCCAGAGGTTCATCTGCGAGTAAATCTATATCGTTCATATAAGCATGAAGAATAAAGTATATACTATTTTACAGATTAGTTACCCAAATTCCAAACAAAAATAGAAAAGTGTCGATTATGTTCTTGCTGACCGTGTCGGCGTAATAAATCCCCTCCCCAGCTTGCTGGGGTATCCCCTTTCTCAAGGGGAACATATTACTTTTGTCCTCCTTGTGAAAGGAGGTGGTGAGTGAAACGAGACGGAGAATTTGTTAACAAAAGTATCACTCCGTAGGAAAGTATTGGCCGGGCGCGTGCAAGGCGCATAAAGAAAACAAAGATAATATTTTTTTGTATTGTTT
>PFWQ01000047.1 GCA_002791215.1 candidate division SR1 bacterium CG_4_9_14_3_um_filter_40_9 | reverse complement strand
TATCAAGATTTCAATTCCTGTTCACGGATTTCTCTGCTTCATATCGTTGATCAGCTCCACTCTGAGTGTTTTGTATCCTTTATAAAATTTCGCGGTGATTTCTTTCTGTTCTTCTCTGAAATGGGAAAGCAGGTCTTCGGTTTTGGATTTGCCTGTATGGGTAAGAAGATTATCTCTGTGCAAAAGTAGATATAATTTTCTGAGATTGAAATAGTTATCTTTGGAATCACTAAGTTCGTCCAAAGTCCACACTTCAAAGTCAGTCTGATTGTCTCTGTAGAGTCTGATTTCATAGAAGTTTGAGACGATCAATCGTTTACAATTTTTAAACCCTGTCTTGTAGGAAAAACCTTGTCCCACAGGTGAAAGTCCACCATGTCAGAATTGTTTTTTGACGAGATTGGTTTTGGCTCATTTGAGTTCGCAGACGATTTGAACGTTTTCGGGATCATATTTCCCCTCCTTAAAATATCATAAGGTGAGATCAGCTATTCATGTCCCGGCTACTGCGCCTTTGGGGATGCGGTTGCTTCTATCTTCATAGCCGAGCAATTCTCAGAAAAAAAGCTGGTTGAAAGTCTGTTCGTATTCTGTTTCGCCGGCAAGTAGTCAGTTTTTCCAGTCTTGATGAAGTTTCTGGATCAGGGAAATCTTTGCCTCGTCAAATCCAGAGAGGACTTCGGTATGTGATTTTATGGTTCCTGTTCAGAAAAGTTGTGCCATGAATATGTATAGAATCTAAATCTCCCCCACTATACGAAAAAGTTTTCATATTTCAAATTGCAAAAATCTCCTTTTTTTGACAGATTAAATCCATCGGATTCGAACAGTTTTTAACTATGGCAGATTCGCCATAATTAAAATTGGAATTTTTTATCTTAAAGAAAAAGAGCCGGTTGGCTCCTTATCCCAAGAATGTATAAAAATTCAAGTTTATCTTGAAGAGGGTCTAAAGCATAGACCAATAGCTAAGA
Source organism: candidate division SR1 bacterium CG_4_9_14_3_um_filter_40_9 (assembly GCA_002791215.1). Lineage (GTDB taxonomy): Bacteria > Patescibacteriota > Gracilibacteria > Absconditabacterales > Absconditicoccaceae > UM-FILTER-40-9. Next base: position 7,629 of record PFWQ01000047.1, on the reverse strand, counting down.
AACTCAAAAGAAGTAATAGCAGTATTTCTGATGAGATAAGGAAGTATTCCGTGAATGGAGAATATATTGCTTCGATAGCATGGGTTATGAGACAAACAAAAAGAAGGTTGATAAACGTTCTTCATTACAAAATACAACGTTGAGATCCATTAGATATATTCATAGTTGAGAAGATTAAGCAATATCGATCTCCGGAACAGGTAGCTTGAAGATGGAGAAGAAAAACATGAGAAGTGATGTCCAAAGATACGATATATAGCCATATTAAGCGTAATCACCCAGAACTAATAAAAGCGTACTTTAGAAGAAGAGGGAAGAAATATAAGTATTGAACAATCAAAGCGTGATATATTCCTGAACGTAAAAGCATTCATGAAAGACCGCTAGCCGTGAAATATAAGACAGAAATTGGACATTGGGAATGAGACACTGTCCGGTAAGCTCGAAGAAAATGAGGATTTGTAACATTTACAGAAAGGAAAAGTTGATTTGAATTGGCAGGAGTTTTACAAGAAAAATACGCAACTATTGTTACCGAAACTACACGTCAGTTATTCAAAAATCTACCTGAAGAACTTAAGAAAACAGTAACATTAGATAATTGAAGAGAGTTTATAGAGCATTATATGTGGAAATGATTATGCGGTTTAGACACCTACTTTGCTGACGTTTGAAATCCAGGCCAAAGAGGTTTAAATGAGAACACGAATTGATTACTAAGACAGTTCTATCCTAAGAAAACGAGACTATCAAACGTCAGTCAGAAAGAACTTGATTATTACGTAAACCTTCTTAATAATAGACCTAGAAAAAGAAATAATTATCTTACTCCTACAGAAGTCCTTAAAACTTACTGTGCGGATTTAAATTAGAATCTACATAATGTAGAATTGACTTTTTAGGGAATATGTATATATACAAATATACAAATATACAAATATACAAATATACAAATATACAAAAATACAAAAATACAAAAAGAAAAGATTATGAAAAAGTACATCATCTTTACCGTTACAGGAGATCCTTGGAACACCCTGGTCGTGCTTATCAATGTAAATCGCGACGAAGAAACTGAGATCAAGGAACGGGTCGAAAAACAGAATAACTTTAAGACGATCTCCGACCTTGTCGCCAAGAATCTTTCAGGAGAAGGGCTCGCAAAAGCACGGCCCATTTTGAGTGAGTTGTTATTGGCCAGCTCTCTGATAAAATCCAACGCCTCATTCAACCAGAAAATCTCTGTTCTCTTTCTAGCATGGGAACAAGGGCTTGAGCAGTCCGTCGTGACTGGTATGAAGCAGCAATTCGCTAAATTGGGCTACCCCGCTGACAAGGGATAAGAAAAACTAACACGTATTATCATTACTCCATAAAGCTCGGTTAATCTGAGCTTTTTTTTATAAAGAAAATTATTTCTTGCAGACTGAAGTGTTTTTGGTATAGTGATTTTGTTAATCAACTTTGTACTTTCTACTTTTTACTTTCTACTGACTTTATGTCCTCTACTCTCACGAACCTCACTCACAAACAACTTTTTCTCACCGACTACACGATAAAAGGAAAAGAAATCCTGATAACAAATCCTGATCTGCTAAACCAAGTCAGAAAGGTTTTGAGATTGCAGAAATCTGCTAAATCCGCTAAAGACAGATCAAGAGACGGATGAGCAGGCGACATCATCTACGTACAGAATGAATGAATCAGATACGAAGTGGAAATTAAAGACTGGGATGATAAAACTTTGATGTGAAACATCAAAGCAGTGACGAGTAACGAGTGATGAGTGACGAGAAAAGATAAGCTCGTAACTAGTAACTCGGAACGCGTAACTGGCATGATTATCGGGATGCCAAATAAGTGGGAAAAGGTGGAATTGATCGTCCAGAAATTGACGGAAATCTGACTCGATGAAATTATCTTCCGACCGAGTGAAAGATCTGTCATCAAAACATGGAATGAAAATAAGGCCGAGAGGCTGATGAAAATAGCTCGCGAAGCGGTAGAACAATCGCGGGGACGAAAACTGCCTACGGTCACGTTCACTACTAATTTGAAAGAAAAACTACAGAATTGCGAAGTAATTGTATTCGATAAAAGATTGCAGATGGCAGATAGCAGAAGGCAGGAACCTGCGGTCTGAGCTCTGAGTTCTGTGTTCTGATTAGTCGGGCCAGAATGATGACTCATGGAACGTGATTATGAAGTCTTGAAATGAGTGAATTTTGAAGTCCGTGAACTCGGGGAAACGATGCTCAGGACCGAAACTGCGGCGATTGTTGGTGGATGGATCGTGAAAAATAAACAAACCCTCTAAACCCTGCTAAAGCAGGGCTTGAAGGATTTTTTTTTGATAAACCTCCCGACCTCCCCCGAACCGTCGGGGTCGGCCACCCTTCTTATCCAGCTATGCTGGACTGTAGTCAGGAGGGACAATGTTAAAGTGTCTCCTGACAAGGAGAAGGCTACAGTCCAGCTCAGCTGGAGTTCCCTTTAAGGGTAGAGGTTTGCTGAACTTTTTTATCCTTTGGCCTTGCTCCGGTCATTACCGGAGAGGGTCGGGATGAGTTTGCTAAATTCTTTTTTCCCGAAATAAAAAACTTTCTTTTCACGTGCATATCATTATATTTTTCTGCAACTTTATCCCTAAAGCTGGAATATGCTCAAAACTCTCGTCAAAAAAATCATCCGCTATGATAAAATCTATGACATTATCAAGGATAGTTTCATCTATCAGGCTCGAAAGAAATTGAACGGCCAGATCGCTAATTTTTTGTATGGATATCCATCCAAGGATTTTTTTGTTATCGGCGTAACAGGGACGAACGGAAAAACCACTGTCGTGAATCTGATCCACAAGATATTGAATGATAATCTCGCAAAAACCGTCATGATAAGCACGGCGAATATCAAGGTCGGCAATGAAGAACTCAAAAATACAAAAAAAATGACATCATTGGATATCTACGACCTTCAGTCGATTCTTGCCATCGCAAAAGATAGCGGTTGCAAAGTCGCAGTTCTCGAAGTATCCTCGCACGGGATGGATCAGGCGCGTTTCGAAGGGACAGATTTTGATTGTGCAGTATTGACGAATATCACCCATGACCACTTGGATTATCACGGTACCATGGAGCATTATATCGATGCGAAGAAAAGATTGTTCACGTATGTATTGAAAAATCATAAAGCGAATAAATACGCGGTCCTGCCTGCTGATGACCCTGTTGGGAGGAAGCGGTTCGATGAATTGGCATTCGATAAAAAAGTAAATTTCAGCATCACGGGATCATCAATGCTGAAAGCGGAAAAAATCACCTTCCTCAAAGACGGCACGGAACTTATCTTTTCTTACCTGGGGAAATCCTACACGCTCAAAACGCATTTGGTGGGGAAATTTAATGTATTGAATATCCTCGCCGCTATCGGCGTCGCGACAAATATCGGCATCAGCATAGAAAAAGCTATCGCTTCCGTGGAGCAATTTATGGGCGTGGAAGGCAGAATGGAACGCCTCGAACACAATGGCATGAATTATTATGTGGACTTTGCACACTCCCCTGATGCATTAGAAAAAACACTTGAATATCTCGCATGAATAAAATGAGCTGGTAGACTCATCGTCACTTTCTGAGCGCCTGGTGTGAGAGACAAAACTAAGAGACCTGAAATGTGAAAAATAGTAGATCAATACGCCGATATCGCTATCGCTACGGATGATGATCCTGATACAGAAAACAGATTGGAAATCTTGCAGCAACTTACGCAAGATATGAAAAATAAATCTGAATGAAGAAATCTTTTCATCCTCCCTGAAAGAGTTCTGGCTATCAAATTCGCGACAGAAATCGCTAAGCCAGGAGATATTTTGATGTTCGCAGGGAAGGGTCATGAAGCCGTACAATTGACGAATTTCGGAAAAAGAAAATGGAGTGACAAGGAAGAGGTGTTAAAGAATTTGAAATAGACCCCACCTAACCTCCTCTCCAAGGGGAGGAACAACAAACCCACCACCACTTCGCGGTCCCCATCCTTTAAAGAAAAGGAGAACAAAAATTATTTAATCATTACTTATCTATGAAATCAAAATTTCTCATCAAAATGAAAAAACTGATAGCTGGGAAATATTTCTCTACGTTTCAGAGTATCTTCAAATGATCAGGGTTGGAAGTCACGGATGTGAGAAAATATAGCGCCGGCGACCCATTCAAATATATCAACCGGAAACAGACTGCTAAGCATAACGAGCTTTACACCAGCCTTTTCCAGCAGGAAAAAGATATTACCCTGGATGTTTTTTTTGATGTAAATTATAATCGGAAGGGGAAACAAACCTCCCTTCCGCTACGCTCCCTCCCTCCTTATCAGGAGGGACAAACAAGAGATGAAAAAAACCAATCGAACTACGAAAAAGTTTCTGAATTTTTTGCTGACATGATGGTGTATTGCAAAAAGAATGGAATCAGAGTACATATTTTTTATCCGAGCTATTCGCGATTTAGTTCGAATGCTATAATTAAAGAAATCGTAATCGATAAGCATCGAGAAAAGGCCTACCAACGAATTGAAGAGTTGCAATGGATAGTGAAACGAATGTCGAAATCATACCGCACTGCCCTATCCCAATTTTTGAATTTAGCGAAAACGAACACGAAAAGGCGTGCCGTAGTTATCTTTTCAGATTTTTTGGATGTGGAAGAAAACGAGCTTCATCTGCTCAAACATTTCGATAAGGAACATGCGCTCGGATTGATTCAGATTCCTGTGCCCGTTACCGGATCGTGATCTTTGTGTGAATGACAAAATTATTCTTATTTTCTTCTCGATCAGAACAAGGAATTGGATAGCAAAAAATTGCAGACTATTCAATTATAAAATACCCCCTTTAAAGAAAGGGGGAGGTATCCTTTAGGATGGAGGATTTTAGATGCAATTCCTTTTCTCTTTCACGAATAGAACTTTCTATATCTAAAGCGACTCATTCAAGATTCTTTAAAATATCATGATCATCATATCTGATGATTTTTATTCATAATCACAATAAAAAAATATCTCTTTCGGCATCATATTCTCCTTTGCCTTCGTGACTTGCTCCATCAAGCTCTATTCATAATTTCAATTTAGCGCAATAGAAATCTAAAATAAATCACTCAACAGGCTTTTGTCTAAGAAATCTATATCATGTCTTATCTCTTTTAAGAATACAGTTCCAGGCCAATCATTCAGTTTTAGTCGGAGCATTTCTATTCTCTTGTGAATACTCTTTGAGATGATTCTTGTAATAATAATGCATAGGTATTTTTATATAAATCTTCCACCCTGCGGGTCCCCCCTCTTTCAGCCCCGCTAAAGACGGGGCAGGTGCCGAGGGAACTTAGGATGGTAATATTTTGCCTCTTACGATCTTTCCAAGATAATCCGCTTGGAAAATCATCACTTCTTCTCCAGTTTCTCTTCCTTGATAGTGAAAATTTTTGATATATCCAAATTGCATTGAAGCACGATTTTCTCAAGATATCTGGTAACATTTATCAATTCTTCGCGGTCATCTTGCGACATTACACCTGTGAATTTCTCATAGATAAGATTTTTTATCTCAAGCACATCAGCAGACTCGCTATATATATTATTCTGATCATCCACGTTGATCGCTTCTTTGAGCTCTTCTAGCTCCTCTCTTAATTTTTCAAAAGCTTTGGGAAACTTCTCTTCTTCGCTGGCGATATGAAAAATAGCTTTTTTTCACTGGCTCTGGATATGCTCGATTGTTTTATCCCTTACCAGTTTATTGTACTCCTTTACCTCTGCGTACTTGTCTTCCATATTTAACATGTAGAAATAAACCATCCACCTTGTTATTAGATGCGATAAATCGCATCCCATGCCAAAGGCAGGTAAATCTACGAGACGTAACATGTTACGCCTCTACGGATTTGTCTTTCTTCGCTCGTCTTTCTAGTATCAACATCGCGCTGACCGTATCTTCCGCAACATTCTTTTTAAAACCTGCTCCGAGCGCAGTGTCTTTAGCGGAGTTTGAGACGATTTCTCCTGATTGAACGCTGGTATAATCCTCATCCACTCTATCCAGAGCGATTTCTCTATGCTCGATGATGTAATTCATATTGTTGATAAATTTATTTATTTTTTCCTGGATATCTAATTGTCTAGTCGGTCGTCAGACTACGATAGTGCCGACATTATGCTTTTCGATGATATCTGCGATATGGAAAAAAATCATCTGATCATTGAGCAGATATCCGACTGGGAAAATGACTTCCTGATCAACAATCTTGTAGGCAAGACCCACATATTTGCTTCATCGGTCGATGGCTAGGACTGATTTCTGTTTGCGGTGATTCTGGAACATAATGCATACTAATTATAAAACTGCCTCTATCATATATTCTGGTTTTGCTTGTGTTTGCGCTTTGATTCAAAGGTCTTTGATAGTTACTATCATGGATTTCTTTTTTCGCTGAACTTCTAATCATTTCTCTTTCATGTGGAAGCTAATCATATTTGAGGTATTTTCACCTCGATAGTCCTCTTTTGTGAAGTCAAAGAACAGATTACTATCTTTTTTTATAGTGTCAAGCTTTATTTGCGAATAGGTCTTTTTTTTTGCGTCGTAGAGTCGTACATTATCCTTTTGTCATATGTAAATTACGCCCTTGCTTGACAGTAATCATTTTTTAAACAAATACGTGTAAAAGTCAAGCTTAGTAATGGAAAAAAGGCGAATAGGTGGATAGGTCTGATAGGTGGATAGGCTTTCCTTTGCTCCTTTGCACCTTTGCACCTTTGCCCCTAATAATTTATTGAGCAAATTCAAGGTTAGCGTCCCCACCCTCAAATTGGTGAAACCGCCCGGGCCGTTGAGGAGAAGAATTTCTTGGAACGGAGATTGCTTGTATCGGTCAATTAGGCACTTCCCGAGCGTATTCTCGATGCTGTTGCGGTCGAGGAATTTCTCCTGTTTCGCATCCGCGATCTGCACTTTATCTGAGGAAATATTTACAAACAACATAAAGAAATGTTAAAAATGGTTAAAAATGGTTGAAAATAGATAAAAATTGTATTTCGAGTTTTATCAAGTTTGAGCAATTTTTATCAATTTTTATCCAATCTTATTAGACGGACACCATTCATACATATTTTAGTGATTTTTGCAAGGGCAGAATCAAGGAAATACCCCCTTTATTTGTAAGTTTTCTGGCTGTGAATATAATTGAAAGAGAACATCAGGCATTGGCGCGACCCGTCATTGCGAGTCAGTCATTGCGAGGAACAAAGTAACGTGGCAATCAGATGTGGCAATCAGGTCGCTTGTTTGGTCCAGATTACTTCACGGAGCCTGTCCCGCTAAGTGCGGGATTCGCAATGATAGACCATTTTATCCAACCTGCTAATCAACTTTTATTTTTACGTAGTACAATGCTTATACGCTTTTTGAAATCATACATATTAACGAGAAAATTTCTCTCTGTGCTTATTGTTTTGGGGATTTTATTTTTGGCATTTGGCGGGAATTCGTATGCGGCTACAGGCGATGTCCTTGGTGTAGATAAAACAGAAGTAGTCTGAATCGTGGACCTCGTACTCAAAGTCATCTATATCCTTCTCCGG
>PFWQ01000022.1 GCA_002791215.1 candidate division SR1 bacterium CG_4_9_14_3_um_filter_40_9 | reverse complement strand
ATACCAGAAAAGACATCGAAAAACAGCTTTGAGAATCTGTCGTCTCCGATAAAAATTATCTTCATCTAACTGACAATCTTCATCTAACTGACAAAAAGAAATTAAGAAAATAATTTTCCACACTTTCCCTTATTTTTCTCCTTGAAACTATCTCAAAACTGGCTATACACTAGCCAGTTTTTACTTGTAAACAAAAATCTATGTATCAGCCAAGCCCTGCCCTACTCAAAAAATATGCCGACGTCCTCGTCAAATTCGCTCTCCGATTTGGGAAATGAGTCAAGAAAGGCGAAGTAGTTTTCGTTCAACTTCCTGAATGCGCAAAGCCTTTCTATCTTCCATTACAGCAAGCTATTCTCGAAGCAGGAGCGCATCCGATGATGGAATATCTCCCTGATGGCGTTTCCAAACATTTTTTCGAGCATGCAAATGACGATCAAATCGTATTTTACCCTGCTCATTTTCTTCATGGGAAAGTAGCACAAATGGATCATATCATCTCTATCGTCGCTGAGGCTGATATGTATGAGCTCAAAGGCGTCAATCCAAAAAAACTTACTGCCAGAAGACATTCACGTAAAGAATATATGGATAGACGCAGAGAGAAAGAGCATGCAGGAAAACATTCATGGACTATATGAATGTACTGAACACCTGCTATGGCCAAAGAAGCAAAACTGAGTCTGAAAGAATATCGAAATCAGATCATCAAAGCATGTTATCTTGATTACAAAGATCCTGTAGTTCAATGGAATAAAACTTCCAAATATATTGAAAAGATCCAAAAATGGCTCGACAAGATGAAAATAGAATATATTCACGTCACTTGACCTGATGCTGATCTCCAAGTAAAAATATGAGCTGATAGAAAATGGTTGGGAGGAAGATGAGTAAATATTCCTTCCTTTGAAATTTTCACCTCACCTGACTGTAGAGAAACTGAAGGTCGAGTGAAATTTAATCAGCCGCTCTATGTCTATGGTCAGATGATAAAATGAATCGAATTGCATTTCCGTAAATGAGTAGTGACAAAATTTTCTGCTAAAGAAAATCAGAAATTGTTGAAAGAGTTAATCGCTATACCCAATGCGAATAGATTGTGAGAATTTTCACTCACCGATGGAAGGATTTCGCACATTACCAAATTTATGTGAGAGACTTTGTATGACGAAAATATGGGTGGAAAATATGGCAATATGCACGTTGCGCTCTGAGCTTCCTACAATGATGCTCGAGTAGGAAATGTAGCTAAACTCAGTAAAAAACAAGCAGAAAAAATCTGATTTAATGATAGTGCTGAACACAAGGATATCGTTTCTACTGCACCCAAAACGGTCACTGCCATTTTGAAAGATGGAAGTAAAAGGGTAATTTATAAGGATGGACAGTTTGCTTGTAAAATAAGATAAAAATGGATAAAAATAGTTGAAAATGGATAAAAATCGAATTCAACTTTTATCAACCTTTATCAATCTTTATCAAGTTTTATCGATTTTTATGTACCTCTACTCCTTTGATAAATTCGCAGGTCCAGACAAGGTTTTCACCATCACGAAGTGAAATGCATTTTGCAAAAAAGTGAAAATCGGAGACTTGGTGAAATCTGGAGAAGAGATTTTTGTATGCTTGGGAGATGAAATTTCTTTCCCTGAACAATATGTATATTTTCATGTTCCCAAGATGGATATACAAATACTTCACAAATGATTGCTCTCGCCGAAGGCAGTCCAGATGATCCATCGGATGGTCTACACCTACTACTCTACCTACAAATCCGTAATGAAATATTTTGTAAGTGATGACTGGGAAAAGCTCTTGGGCCTGAAGCCCAAGAGAGTAAAGCGTAACGAGTGATGCGTAACGAGCTATAAAATAGCTAACCTTTCCTTGTCACTCGACACTCGTAACTCGGCGCAGACTTTAGTCGTGTATCCCGATTTGTGGACGATTATGAATTCAGTCGATGAAAAAGAATTGACGAAAAAAGAAGTAGCATTTCTCAGTTCGACCAATAGTCAGTGACAGAAAGATAAGCATCGATGGGCAGTCAAAACCTGAAATGTGAGTATGATTTATGCCAGTCCTAGTGAGATATTTCATGATTTTTATGATCTCAAGAAAATAATTTTTATCGATCCGCACAAGCGGTATTACGCCAACCAGCAGGATCCGAGATTTAAGGTCGGCGCCGTGCTCCAGCGTATGAGCGAGCTTTATGATGTTCAACTCGAAATCATTGGGAACTAAGAACCAATAGTTAACAACTAACAATGAATGATTTTCTGAAAAACATCTCATTGCTTTTTGAAAGCATTTTTATATATTATCGTTACTTTTATTTATTGATTTCTCGCCCATGCAACTCAATATCTTCTATGACAAAAATCATGGATATACGGCAGAAGTGAAAGAATTGTGAATCGTCACTGAAGGAGACACCTTTGATCAATTGATGTATAATGTGAATGAAGCATTAGAACTTAATACTGACTAATCGCCGTTCAAGAACTTATTGAAAAATATCATATCAAATTGTAATTCAACCCCATCCTTTAGGGTGGGGATTTTTTGAAATCAAAAAAAGCATTCCGAGCCATGAATTTCATGGGGAATGCTTGATAAGATTTTGCCTATGGAAATTAACTCTTCCCATATATTTTTTTAAAAATTGCTTCCCAATCGCCTTCTAAATCACAAAACCGGAATACGTAATGATTCTTTTTTTGTTCGATAATGGCAATATAGGATCTGCCATCCGGCGTTTTCACGCTGAAGATATCAACAGGGCGTTCACCGAATGTCACTTTACAAGGACAGGTGGTTGGTGAAGAGATAAAGCCATATCTGGATTTGTGTCCATCAGCGTTAAGGCTTTTTACTATCTCATCCTTGAGCTCCTGACTGACTGTTTCGCTAGCCCAGATAGGTATATCCCACACATTAATTCTTACGTTTTCCTGTTTTTCAATTATGCCTGCAAAAATTTTTGCAGATTCTGCTGCAGCAATTTCTGATTGTGCAAAGCAATTAGTGGCTAAAACCACTGCTCCGATAAGATACATTAATTTTTTCATAACTGTGATTTTTGTTTTACTTCTTATACTTATTTCCTATCCAATGTCAAGCAAATTCACTTAATTTCTAACCACTATCCCCTCTTTCTAGGCCTAGCTTGCTGGGCAAATTGCATTTTTGGGCGAATGGGAGTATAATTAAATTAAACCGACCCCACCTAACCTCCCCTCTAAGGGGAGGAACAAGTCTCCCTTGGAGGGAGATTTAGAGGGTCTTTTACATCTTACAAGTTCTCATGAAATCAGGTTTCCATTCTAGACGAAAGACATGTTTCAGACTCTTATTGATTCTTTTGCTAGTCGCTATCTGAGGCTACGCTTTCTTCAAAGGAAGTATGTTTTTCACCAACCAAAAAATCACCGATCAGAGAATCATTCTCGATCAACAAAAGCAAGAACTTGCCTGATATGAAACCCTCACTGGATATATCAAACTTTCTGCGCTCAGACAACTGGAAACAGAAACTGATACTATGCCATGGGCGGAACGCATCAATAAGGTCATCGAGATGCTCAACGAATTGCAGAATCTTACATCAAATCAAAGCGAAACTATCAGTTTGTCAGACTTTAAAGTCTCTTTGGATACCATCAGCGTGAGAGGAAAAGTTTCGAGTTTATTGCTCTTATATTACAGCAATCCAGAAAAACATATTGTCTCCCTTCTTGATAGATTTGAGCAATTGGATTTTATCAAGGACATCAAAATCAAAACCTATGATAAAGATGCCACCGATAATACTTTCGGATTCGTTTTAGAAGCTAAAGTAACCGACAATGGAACAACAAAATAGCAACCTGATTGATCAGATCATTTCCAATCAATCGACAGCGAAAAATGATGCCAACATCACGCAGGAAAATGAAGGTCAAGTCCTCATTACGACTGCAAGAGTGGTAAGTATCAGATACAAAATTTATGTCCTCGCGCTTTTGGCGCTTGTGGGATATTTTGCGTATAGTTATGTGCAACCAGCCTATCACGATTATATCAATATCAATTCACAACTTTCGAATATTACTTTGGATATCGATAATTTCCCGACTAAAAAATTGAAATACGAAGCAGATAGGAAACTCGTCACTACGATTACCCAACAACAAAACCAAATTATCTCATGTCTCAATTATCAGCTCGGATGTGCGCAATTGGATAAATCTATCCAGAATAATTTCGGGATTGCGAGATCATATATCCAACTCAATTTACTCTCCACACCAAAAATGGCGGTCGATGAAAAGAAAATCTTGGCGAACATCAATGAATTTTTGATCAAGAAAACTTCTAATGACCCTAGCATAGTCTCTAGAAGCAAAAACGGAAATATCAACAATATCGCTATCGGAGAACCAAAAGCCTGACCAGGAATCCTGTGGTCTGTGCCTATCAGAGTGAATATCACTTTCGCAGATAAAGATAGTCTCTTATCGTTTATCGATAATGCAGAAACTAATGTTTTGGACGATGCGAACTATCGTATCTTGTACAAGCTAGATGAAGTTTCGTATGATATCGTGAAATATACTGCAGAACAGAAAGTGGATATCCTTATGAATGCATATTATTTAAATTAATTCTTCGTGAATGACTGACAATCTCGAAAACTCAGAGCAGAAACAAACAACAAACATAGTTGATATCGGTATCATCAAATTTTTGCAAAATTTGGATAAAGGAAACTTTTGAACCAAAGATAAGATTTTGTTCTTTAAGGAATTGTCATACTTGTTGAATGGTGGAATTTCGCTCGTAGAGGCGATGAGAATCATCAGCACTTCATCAGATAATTATGCACTCAAGGAAATCGGAAAAGATATCTCAAAATTTCTCCATGCTGGTAAGCCGCTCAGCTATGCGTTGAATAGATTACCGGATTATTTCGATGAAGGAGATTATAATGTCATCAAGGCTGGTGAAGCCTCAGGAAACTTGGCACCGATTTTGAAATCATTGGCTGAGGAATATGTCTTCATGAGCGATATCAAAAACAAATATATCAGTGCCCTGATCTATCCTGTAATTTTGGTCATCTTTGCTATCGTAGCTGTCGTGGTCTTGTTCTGGTTTGTTTTGCCAGAAATCTTTTCTATTGCGGCAGATTTTGATACTGTCAAAATGCCTCGGATGACACAAGTACTGAAAGATATGTCTGATTTCCTCATCAACAGACGGCAAGTAATTCTAGGCGTAATCGGATGAATCTGACTCATCTCTTCTGTGTTCTTTTCTACCGATGCAGGAAAGAAAACCTGGTTTAGTATTCTTTTGAATATCCCGTTACTATGAACAATGACCAAATATTTCTATCTCGTGAAACGATGCAGATACATGAAGTTGATGCTCGGAGCAGGAATGAACTACGTGCAGACTTTCCAGTTACTGATGGCAATATTGGGAATCCCTGCGTATCAGGATATGCTCGAACGCGTGCTCTTGTGATTGCAAAGGTGAGAAACAATATATGCTGGACTCAAGGGCGAAACTGACCTTGTCCCAAGCGATGTATCTGTCATGATCAAGGTGGGAGAAGAATCAGCGAATCTTACGAATTCCGTAGATAATGTCCTCTCTATGTATGAGGGCGAACTCAATATACTTATTAACCGCTTGGCAAAGGTCATCGAACCGATAATGCTGGTCTTCATCTGATTAGTTGTTGTTGTAATTGTCTTAGCAATTTTCTGATTAATTTTACAGATCGGAGAAGGCGTCGGTCTATAAGCAGCCAACAACTTACAAAAATAGTGAAGAGCTACTCCTGTCATTGCCGAGTCGTCATTGCGAGGAGTGAAACGACGTGGCTTTAGTCCTTTAGGGCAATCTAACGAAGCTAATGACGTCCTGACCACCAGATTGCCACGCTTCGCTCGCAATGACGGACCAGGCATCTTATTCAAAAAAAGTTTGAAAATGAAGCTTGAAACGCTAAACTCATTGTAGTTTGCTTTTTTTTACATCCAAAATTTATCATTTATCATTTATCATTTGAAAAAGGGCTTCACTCTAATTGAAATAACAATTGTCATTGTTATCGTTAGCATATTGCTGACAGTTACGATGCAATTTTGATCTAAGCGCATCGATGATTTATGATATCAAACAGGCAAGGAACAATTTATCATCGCGTATGAAAAACTCTATTCACAAGCCATGACGTCTAATTATCATGAAGGAGCCAGATATGATATCTTACACATCACTTTAAGCTCGGGTGAGAATACACTCAGCTACGCCTATGATTCAGACGATTATCAGAAGATAAATATCTCTGCCCCTGTGGTGATTTCATGATTGCAAGCGGATGGAAATATCATCAATGATGTAAATCTAGATCTTCAACCCTACACGCTCTGATGTTGAATCGTCAGCAACGACGGGGACGAAATACATACATGATCCATGGTCAGCTTTGGTCTCATCGTCAAATCACAAAAACAGTATTGCTTTAGCATAAAAAATGATACATGCAAATTGATTGAACAGAAATGTGAATAAAAAAACCCCACTGAAGACGGGGCAGGCACGGCTTCACCCTCATCGAAGTAATCATCGCTATTACTGTTTTTTCTATTGGTGTACTTGCAGTATTGAATCTTATAATGAAAAATCTCTCCACTATAGATAAAGTGCAGACCAAGATCACCGCGACTATCCTTGCTAAAGAATGACTAGAGCTCGCCTACAATATCAGGGATACCAATATTCAGAAGTGATTCGCACGAGATTGTTTACTCAAACCGATGATCGATATCAATGTCGCAGAAATTGGTGCCTACACAGAAGATGTTTGTCTTTCACATTTCGCTTCTGGCGAAGCCAATACTGTATATCAATTCGGTTTCTCAACATGAAATTATTATTTTTATACTTCATCAACTACGGAATCGTGAGCATTTGATGAACTGTTCGCTGCCAATAGATTATATTATTACACGGGAGAAATATGATGACACGCAATGTTTTGGTATGGATATACCCAAGACGAATGAACGTGAGCAGAGATTCCATTCGCGAGATATATCATATTTAAGGCCGTTAAAGACGGAGATAATGTATTGCCGATGGATAAGATTTTGAAAGTAGAATCACATGTCTTATATAGGAAATGAAGTTATCGATGAGATATTGTATTGGAAAGTCTTATAGGGAATTTTTAGTTCATTTGAATATGCATGCAGAAAATATTGAAAAAAAGAAATGGATTTACCCTACTTGAATTGATGATTGCCATAGGCATCATAAGCATTTTGTCTGCTATCTTATTTAGAACATTTGCTACTGTTTCTGAAGTTGCTTTCCGTGTAGAACAAGAAAAAAATGTCACGCAAGAGATTATCAGCTTCTCACAGATATTACAAAATTATGCCGATAATAATCAAATCGACTATTATAAATATCAGTGAACAACTAACAACGAACAACTAACAATTACCAAATGACTAACGACTGTCTTATATCTCTCAGGTCAAGACTGACGTGTTGCATTCTATTCTAGCGGTGATTGCATTCAACCCGGCGAAGTATTATTGAGCGGCGTGCAAGAATTGCAATGTGCATTATATCTAAAGAAAGATGGGCAGCAGCCGGTAAAAATCACAAATCCCAAAAAGACCTATCTCAGCAAAGTTATATTTAAAATCATTCCTTTCGCGTCGCAAGAACAGTATCTCAACACTACATGAACTGATGAAAATACAAATCTGATCTATTCACTCAACAAGCCAGGATTCCGGGTATTCACCAAAGTACGCAATGCAAGATATTCTCCAACGACTCGATGAAATAATGTAGAGACACCCGTACAACAATTCTTTAATCTCAAATAACTATGAAGAAAAAAGGTAACATCAGCATCTTGGTTCTCTTTGTTTTGGTAGCTTCGTCACTCATATGAGTATTGACGATGAATTTTGTCAATCAAATGCTCTACTCTTCTGACATGATGTTATCCTACTATGAATCGTACTATCTCGCAAATGGCGGTCTGGAGCTCCTTCTCATGGAAGCGAAAAACAGAGGAATCTGATTTGAAATAAATATAGGTACAGGATCATCAATCTTCACAGAAAACTTCAGCTGCACAAATTGTGACTTCACGGCAAGGATGCAATGAACAAGTACAACCGTCTCCAAAGAATTTTGGAAAGAGATGAGTAGTTGATGCCTCTCCCCTATCGTTTTGGCGGAGTGAGAATCACTCATGTTACCACTCATCAGAGAAAATTTTACCTGAACTACGTCCGATATATTTACCAAGAAAGATTTTGAATATGAAAATCTTTCCAGTGGTCTGACAAGTTTGAATTTTACGCTCGTAAGCTGAGCGTTGGAACAACCTGAAATAAATATATGATTGATTATTTTGTCGGGCGATGAATTACTTAGCGATGGAATCTTCGTCAGAACGTGAATTATCAATAATCAACTGATGGACAATTTTTTGAATGCATTCCAATCGATAATGAGCTCTGTGCAAATCGGGAATTATCCACTTCCAGAGAGATTCATGTCAACAAATCTGGAAGAATATCCATACAAAAATTATCTCATCCTGGCTAATACAAGTCCTGCAACAATTTCATTCTGTATCAATTCCGAAACTCCCCTCCCCACAGATAATTTTCACATCACCAGCAATGGCATGTATCATGGCCAGACCATCGGACTGGAACTCATCTACAGACAGCCGATTCCGAGTTTCTTGATGAATAGCGTGCTATGAAGCATCACAAGTACTGAAGCACCAAGCGAAGTCGTTTCAATTTCTCAGAAATAAATATTATTCTTTTTCTTTTGCGCCCTGCCC
>PFWQ01000044.1 GCA_002791215.1 candidate division SR1 bacterium CG_4_9_14_3_um_filter_40_9 | reverse complement strand
CATGAGATCTTCAGAGTTTACATAGGTCTCTCCTTCGGTTTTCAGATTTTTTCAATTTTTCACTTGTTTTTCATCATCAAAAACCTACTTTAAAAAGATAATAAATTATAGATTTTAAATGATAAATGAAGAAAGATGATAAAAGATAATTTGATACAGCAGAAGAGTTTTGACCTTGCCATAGAAATAATCAATCTCTACAAATATTTAAAAGAGAAAAATGAATTTGTATTATCTAAACAACTTTTAAGAAGTGCAACAAGTATTTGAGCAAATATAGAAGAGTCTATCGGATGACAAACAAAAAAAGATTTCCTAGCAAAAATATATATAGCTTTAAAAAAAGCCAGAGAAACAAAATATCGATTAAAACTTTTGGATAAAAGCCAAACCGTGAAATATAATTATACTAAATATATGATAGAAATAGAAAGCATTATAAATATTCTTACAAAGATAAGTAAAACAACGGCAGAAAGTTTGCAATCAAAAAAAGTATAGATACCAATATCTATCATTTAAAATTTATCATTTAAAATTGACGTAACATGGAAAACCAACTATTCAAATGTCGCCATTCGTTGTCACATATTTTGGCGCAAGCAGTGCTGAGATCGGTAGATCCGCTCGCAAAACTCGGAATCGGACCTGCGATAGATACCTGATTTTATTATGACTTCATTTTCTCTCCTGATATAGAATTCAAGGAAGAGTATTTGAAAGATTTGAACAAGTTCCTCCAGAAGATCATCAAAGAGAATCAGCCATTCACGAGAGTTGAATTTGATTACAATCAGGCCAAAGAAATCATCACCATGCTCGGCGAAGAATTCAAGATCGACTTGATCGATTGATTCAAAAAAGATGGCGAGACTGTTTTCTCTTACTATATCAATTCCATCCCTCTTGTCGCAAAAAATAAATTACTGAAGGACTCTAAGCCATGATATTTGGAGAAATATGAGAAGATAAACAATTATTTAAAAACCTTAGACCTTGGACTTTCGACTTTCGACTTAGAAAACAACTTCGTTGTTTTCATAGACATGTGTGAATGACCACACGTAGAAAATACAAAAGACATCAATCCTGACCAATTCAAGCTCGATAAGATCGCTGGAGCCTACCGGAGAGGTGACGAGAAAAACGCAATGATGACGAGGATTTACGGATTTGCATTCGAAGATAAAGACGCCCTCAAGAAACACATCGAATTCATCGAAGAGGCGAAAAAACGTGACCACAGGAAACTCGGGAAGGAACTCTGACTTTTTGTGTTTTCAGAATTAGTCGGTCCAGGCTTACCATTATATACGCACAAAGGAAATATCATCAGGAAAGAAATCATCAGATATACCAACGAGTTGCAGAGCGATATCGGCTATGAAGAAGTCCATACGCCCAATATCAACAAGGCTGAACTTTTCAAAGTTTCTGGTCACTACGAAAAATACAAGGAAGATATGATGAGAGTAATCTCCAATTATTCAGAGGAAGAATATTTCCTTAAGCCGATGAACTGTCCGCAGCACACACAGATCTACGCATCTCGCGGAAGAAGTTATAATGATCTGCCGGTGAGGATTTCAGATTTTGCAAATCTCTACCGCGACGAAAAACCAGGTGAATTGATAGGTCTAACGCGTTTGAGATGTTTTTGTCAGGACGACGGACACTGCTTTTGTCGCGAAGATCAGATCAAAGAAGAATTTTTGTCGGTGCTATGAATCATAAAAAAAGCGATGAAAACCTATGGCATGAAATACACTATCAGATTATCTTTGCGAGATCCCAGCAAGAGAGAAAAATATTTGGGAGAGCCGGCAACCCGAGAAAAATCACAAAAATTATTGGAGGAAATTCTCGTAGAGAATAAAATTGAATACATCAGGGCTGAATGAGAAGCGGCTATTTACGGACCAAAAATGGACCTCGTTGCTACAGATTCGCTCGGGAGAGAATTCCAGATTTCTACTATTCAATTGGACTTCATCATGCCGCAAAGATTCAAACTTACCTACAAAGATAGCGACGGCCAAGACAAGACGCCAGTCATGATTCATAGAGCCATCGTCGGTTCACCGGAGAGATTTATGTGAATTCTCATCGAGCACTACGCATGAGCATTTCCCGTCCGACTTGCACCGGTGCAGATCAAATTAGTTCCCGTAGCAGAGCCATTCAACGCGTATACCAACACACTTCGCGACACGTTCAAAAAGGCAGGCCTCAGAGTAGAGGTGGACGGAAGCGACAATTCCTTCTCCAAAAAAATTAGAAACGCAGAAATAGAAAAGATTCCATACATACTTATAATCTGAGAAAAAGAAGAAGCTGACAAATCAGTGAGCGTGAGAGAATACAGATCCAAGAAACAATACGTCATGCCGGTCGATGAGTTTCTGAAACAATGTGATGAAGAGTTTAAATCTAGAAAAGCATAAAATTTTACTTTATAAATTATTTTCACATGTCCAAGACAATTGAGAATCTCGCTAAAGCTTTCGTCGGCGAATCGCAGGCAAGAAACCGTTACACTATTTATTCAAGCATCGCGAGAAAAGAAGGCTACCTTCAGATTTCTGAAATTTTCCTAGCTACTGCAGAACAAGAAAAAGAGCACGCAGAATGGTTTTTCAAAATGCTCCAAATGGTAAAGGAAAAGGTCTGAATTGATGAGCCAAGAATAGATATTCCGACAACGGTGTTGAGTACACTTGGCGATACGCTGACCAATCTCGAAACCGCCATCGCAGGAGAACACGAAGAAGAAGCAGAGCTTTATCCAATGTTTGCTCAAGTTGCGCAAGACGAAGGCTACCCAGAAATAGCAGGCAGAATCAGGGCAATCATCAAGGCGGAAATCCATCACGAAGAAAGATATACTCAACTCCACGTACAGCTCAAAGCCGGATTGCTCTACAAGAAGCCACAGAAAATACATCGAGTCTGCAGCAAATGTGGCTACATCCACAATGGAGAAACGCCACCAAAGAAATGCCCGTCATGCGATCATGAAGCGAATTATTTCCAGATATTATGTGAAACATATTAGAAATGAAAAACACGCCAATAGGCGTGTTTTTCTATACACAATAATTTCTTCTAGTCATCTTCGCGTTCATTTTGATTCTGGGTATCTTCAACATCTTCGATATCTTCAACATCTTCGATATCCTCAACATCTTCGATATCCTCAATATCTGATTCATCTCCATCATCAGTTTCATCTTCATAAACCAGTAATGCTGTAAATTCTAAGACACTATCATCATCGATTTCTTCTTCATCAATAATGTTTTGAGTGTCTTCCATGTCGTCTGCAAGAAGCGATTGGGCTTCGTCAATATCATCAGAGTCAGCATTTCCATCTTCTAGCATAACTTTAATTTCTGCAATACGTTCTTTGGAAAATTCGATTTTAAGCTTAACTTTTGCATCAGGTGAAAAGGCAAAGATCTCTTGGATAAATTCACCCAAACGATCTAGAAAGTAAAAAGGGCTTGTAGGAGTCAAACCGGCTGATACGGAGGATATCACATCAGCAGGAGATGTTGGAGCTTCAGCATTTTGTGCAAAGGTAGGGCTGCCTATGCCGATAGCCAAAGCCATTAACATGATCATCCCAGATACGATTTTTTTCATGTGCATATGATTTAGGAAGTAAAAGATTACTTATGTAGGCGTAAGATTTTTAGATAAATTTTACCTTCTTGTATTTTTTAGTAGTCTGAATTGTGATTTTATATCTTCCACCATCGTTTTGGTCGCCTCATTATATATTTTCCATATAGGGGGTTGCTCGCAGAAGCTCGTAGGATTTCTCTCAAGGTGCGATTTAAGGTCAGTGTAGCGGGATTTCATGTTCTGAACTATTTTTTCTTCCTGTGCTAATTTGCTCTTGATGGCGGCATTCTTGACAAGTGGCACTATAAATTTTAAAGAAGCATCTATCCTGTTGAGTATATTAATTTTTTGCAGACTCATTTCTTTTAGGCGTTTTATTTTGTCTTCAAACCCTGGTCTCTGGTCACACGAAACTTTTATTTCAGGCTTTTGGATTATTTCTTCTTCATCATTTTTATCGGTGCATGATTGACAGCATCATTATTATATTTTTCTGCAGTTATCGTCATCGCATGTCCATGCGCGCTGTGATTAGCAACACCGACGGCATTGATGGTGTGAACTGGGAAATGAGCCGAGAATTGAATATTAATTAAGTGATGAGAACCATTAGAAAAACTCTGCAAAGTAAACACCATTATCTTTGATAAAACATGAACTATCACTGAATGAAAACCCGTAGTGACGGATATTGTAGGAGTGAATGGTTACGATGAAGATGAAATTCTCCCTTTGGGGGTAGCACTGGAAGCCAAGTCCGAACACCCATTAGCGGAAGCGATCGTCAATTATGGCAAGGCTCAGAAATTGACTAAACTCGGCACGGTAAATAAATTTCAAGCAGTTCCAGGAAAAGGAGTTCAGTGAGAAATCGGAGGTAAAAAATATTATCTTGGTACCAAAGCATTATTGGCAGATAAAAATATCACCATAGAAAATCTCAAAGAAATGGAACAACTGGAATCTGAATGAAAAACCGTGATGCTACTTGCCAATGACACAGAAATGCTCGGCATGGTCGCGGTAGCGGACACGGTAAAAGCTAGTTCTGCTGGAGCGATAGCGAGACTCAAGAAAGCATGACTTATAATATACATGATCACCGGAGACAATGAAAGAACGGCTCATGCAATCGCTCGCCAAGTATGAATAGACCACGTGATGGCGCAAGTCTTGCCTCAGCATAAAGCATCCAAGGTCAAAGAATTACAGGATCAATGATATATCGTTGCCATGGTCGGAGATGGAATCAATGATTCTCCTGCGCTCACGCAAGCCGATATCGGTATCGCGATGGGCTCTGGCGCTGATGTAGCGATGGAATCCGGCGGAGTAGTCATCATGAAAAATGATCTCAACGATGTCCTTCACGCAATCCAACTCAGCAAGGAAACCATGGGAAAAATCAAACAGAATATGTTCTTTGCATTGTTTTATAACACGCTATGAATTCCTATCGCGGCAGGTGTTTTGGCATCATGGGGACTTACGCTCAAACCGGAATTCGCAGGACTGGCGATGGCGATGAGTTCGGTTTCAGTAGTGCTCAATTCACTCCTTCTCAAATTCTTCCACCCAAGAAAAAAGAATTGGATCTCACTTTTCGCGCCAGTGATTATGACGATAGTCTTCCTCACATTCTTCTGGAACTTCGCCAAATTGGGCGGAGGTCAAGATGTGTCTTCTCTCAGAATTCCCGCTGAACTCAAAACAGAAATCAATAACTTCTTGATCGATAACCCAAATAAAATCTGATTCACTGCTATTGAAAACGCAGTATCAAATGCGAGAGATAATGTTGCCATCCCATGAGATGATTATCGAGTATTGAGAAAACCAAAAATTACTCTAAAGGCGAATATTTCATGAATCCCCAAATTATTCATAGGAAACGACAACTCGGTTGATGGCGTGAAAATCATTGAATGAACAGGTATAATGAATTCAGATGGAGCGCAGATGCTCATCGGATACAAGGAAGCGGCGATGATGAGAAGAGAGTGATTGTTCAAAAAACCATGAGATTCTCTTTCCAATTTCTTCGGACTTGATAAAGTAAAAATCGTATGAATCCTTGCTCCTACTAATACTTTATTAGACGATGTTCATATCATGAACAATAGAGGATTCGCATGGTTGCAGATCAAAGAATCTTTGTTACTGGTAGAGACAGCATTTGACGCACCAGAGTTGTATTATTTCTATACGCAAGATACAATTCCATCCAAGATGAAAAATGTCATCAATTCCAAAAAACCAATCTACACAATCGACGATAAAAGTTATGCAGCCATTTATCTCGGCTACGACGTGGCGCAAGAGATGAAAAATGCGAAAGAATTCTCCAAACTCTTCGACATTATAGAGGAGGATGGCACGGAATTTATCATCGCATGATTGCCAAAGAAGACGTTTACTTTATTGGATATGATGCATTTCATACCTAGAAAATCCAATTAAAGAAATATCCCAACACGATCATGTACACGCCTATCGTTCAGAAAAAGATCAATAAGAGTCTGAGCTTCATCACTTTTTTCAAAATCAAAAACTCTGGCAAAGACAATCCAACTACGGCCATCATAAATGCCAATCAGGTCCCGAGTGGAATTCATTTTGCTATTAAAGCCTGGACAATTGGAATCACACTTGTCGCATTCGCATACATCGGGATTCATACAATCACGGCGATCGGTACGGCAAAGGGATTGCTCTTGGTTATATATGTTTCAAAAAATCCTGTCGGCACAAATCCATGAATCGCGGCGCCGACTCCTACTCACAATAACAAATACGGAATCACTTTGACGATGATATCCCGAGATTCTTTCAAAACATCTTTCGCTCTCTGAGCAAAGGGAGGATGTTTTTTTGCGTCTTTGTTTGCACATCAACATTCCAATCTTTTAACTTGAATAAAGTCAGCGAGATATTTTTCCAGTTTCATTTTTCCGAGTATTCGTCCTCACAAAATTCAAAGCGCAATTCCACTTCAGATATAGATTGCTGTTACCTTTAATCCAAAAATCCCCAAGAACATCGCGATAGCGACTTCATTCACGAGCGGTGAAGTAATCAAGAAAGACAAGGTCACGCCAAGGGGAATTCATGCTTTGAGAAATCCCACAAACAGCGGGATAGAGGAGCAAGTACAAAAAGGAGTGATTGCCCCAAAGAGCGATGCAAAAAAATATTCCAGTCAGAATAGTTTTCTTTTGGTCAAAAAATTTCTGATTTTTTCTATCGGCAAGTACGAATTCAAGAAGGTCATTAAAATAATTATCACTATTAGAAGTAGGATAATTTTCACGCTATCGTAGATGAAAAAATTCAGAGCAGCGGCAAAATGCTGATTCTGATCCATTAGCAAAAAATCATAGGTGAATCGGTTGGTGATGTGTTCAAGTCGGAGAAACATGGGGAGGGAAATGATGTAAAGTTAAGGTTGATTTCTTTTTATATACATTTTTTGATGTAAAATGTAATGCTTTTAATCACCGCTTGAAAATCGAGAGGAAATTAGTATAGTATCGTCAGATTTATCTGATAAGCACTTACAACATGAAAACCCTTATTGATCTTAAAATAGAAAAACACGAAGAAGCTGGAGAAACGTATTTTGTAGCTACTAGCGACGACGTGCAATGATTGGTCGCTGAAGGAAGCACATTGGAAGAGACGATAGAAATAGCTTATGATCTAGCAAAAGATTTGCTCCACGAACAAAGAAAAAATAAAGCTACCTTGCAAGTAGTTCCTCAAAGATTTTCTTATTCACTAATGGTTGAGGCGTAATGGGCGGAAGATTAGCATGATTTACCTATAGAGAAGTCACTCAAAAGTTGAACAACTTTGGCTTTTCTTTTCTCAGACAAGGAAAATGAGATCATGAAATGTGGTACAACCAAGAAAAAAATCTCTACACAACTGTGGTCAATAAATGATGAAAGAATTTGAAAGAAGGCACGCTAAGAGCTATCTTGAGGCAGTGCGGAATTGATGTAAATGACTTTCTAGAGAAGTAAATATGAGAAACTGCAGCTACTGGTTGCAGTTTTTTTTTCTTTATGCGCCTTGCACGCGCCCGATCTCCCGTAGTACTACGGGACAAAAACGCCTCGTCGATTGTGGGCTGTGATTAAGCATGGGCTTCCTATCTTTTTGTTGATTGGTGCGTGGACGCTATTATAATCGACCAAAAAAGGTCTCGATGTTCACGAATAAAAAATAAAAAAATCAGAAAACCGCCTGAAGCACTCATGTCCGAAGCCACCGATATTACAGACAAGCAATTCTCTCTTAGGGCGAAATGGGGCCACGCTGTAGCCGGTTAGTGGGGTTTGAGCTAGATGGACTACCATGCATAGCAAGAAAAAACGTGGATGACTAGTCTGTAGAGAGAGTTGGCAAGTTTGCGTAAGGCTAGACCTCTTTGGTGACTTTCTGGGGCAATGCCAGAAAGTTACATAAAAAGCCCCGCAGGGATAAGTAAAGAAGCTTCGCAGATCTGTTGCATTTCAGCTCTATTTGACTACTTTCAAAGCAGGCGAATTTATGGTTTATTCTTTTCTCAAAACTAATCATGAAAAAGTTACTAACAATTTTATTATCACTGATTACTATGGTGACACTCGCCGGTTGTACAAACAAGGAAGAAATTGAACAGCTCAAACAACAGAATGAGTTGCTACAACAACAAATAGATCAGCAAAATCAAGAAGATCAGGGGCAACTCTCACAAGAAGAAACCAAACAAAATGAAACGTATCGTAAAGAGTGTATGATTTTACAAGAAGAAAAACAACAAGAAAATTTAGATTTTATCAATAAATGTACCGGTCAATGAGGAAATTCAATAGATTTCTGTATTAATAGTCCAGCAGGTAAATTTTTGGCCGAATCTCTTGAAGATTTCCTACCAAAATGTATTGAAAATAAAAAATTACTTAAATATTAATTTTATCTAGAATTATTTGTGTAGTGATGTACCACCATTTTACAACTTACTGGCACCATTTGTCATCATCAGAACTTACACAACGAATAACAATCGGAATATGATTAGTGGCGTTATCTGTAAGTGTATTTACAGTTCGGAAGATGTGAGAAATTCAAAAGAGAAATGAGCGTTTAACCTTATATCAGTATAAGCTAATGAGCTTCAAGGGTAGACAAGATAATCTATATACGCAATCACTTAATACGCAAAATGCTACCGAAAAGATAAAAATTTTAGGAGACATGTTTAAAATTATTGAAGAAAGAGTAAAAGTTATCGAAAAGATGAAAAAAGAATTTAACTTAGATTCTATCTAAATATTAGGCATTTCTACAACTCCACACTATCGCCAATGCCTGGAATCTGGCACTCAAACTTAATTCCTTCCAATCTTCACTTCAAAGCG
>PFWQ01000006.1 GCA_002791215.1 candidate division SR1 bacterium CG_4_9_14_3_um_filter_40_9 | reverse complement strand
AAATTATAAACAAATCTCCATGCCTTCGGCTTTCCCCAGATTGCTTCCCCTCCCGAAGTTTCGGGATCGGGGTCGCAATGACGGGGTGCATAAAAAGGTTGTGGATTTAACGAATTAACACCGACTGTTTTCGAAATCTCCGATTTCTGCGTTTCATTTGAAATCGAAGTTTCTCAAATCGCCGGTATAATTTCGACCTCACAAAAACTCTTATATTTCATATTTCGAGCTTTTATCGGGTCTCAAGAAAGATAACTATATGTTAGCTAAAGTTAAGTAAAAATGCATAAATGCGCTTGCGGTATGTTCGCTAATTTCAACTAATATAATGACATTTATGCGAATGAATATTTAATAGTTTTTCCAGGCCCGAATTGATAAAATTCCCCATTCTTAAAAAATTTCGTGTTGAAACGGCCATACTTTTCAATACATTTAGCTGGAGTATTTTATTATATAAACAAAAATATAGTCAGCTACGCAAATAAATCCGAAATGCAATGAGGAATTATTGATGTAGTGACTATATAATCTTCAACAAAAGAATCCCTTTATTTAATAAAAGATTATATAAAATGGTTGATCCGTTTTATCAAAAGACGCAGAGCGCAACTAACAGTGAACAACTAACAACTAACAGTACCCAATGAAAACCGGTTGCGCCACAAACTCAGCAAGTACAATTAACTCCTGCTCAAATACAAATGCAGCAGCAGCAGGTGGCTTTGCAGATCCAACAGATAAATCAGCAGCAGCTTTTGTTGCAACAACAATATGCGCAGCTCAATACTCTGTTGCAGAATCCTCAGACTCCGCCTGCCCAGAAGCAACAGGTACAGCAGCAAATGAAGCAATTGACGCTTCAATATAATCAGAATGTACAGACTCTCCAAACGCTCGGATGAGGAAGTCATGTAAATAAGCCGACTCAGGTGAAGACTTCCGGTTCAAAAATTTCTGCCAAGTGATTCCTTATATGATGCGCTGCGTTATTTCTCTTCGTCGTCGGTGGATTGGTGGGCGTATTTTATTATCTTATCCAAAATCCTCGTCAATTAGCTAGCGTAGGCCTTGATATAACTACTACAAAAACATTATTGCAGGCATTCACTGCAGTATTTTTCGGTTTATTGTTGTTCGCAGGCATAGCGCTTCTTATCGTAAATATCTATAGACTCGTAACAGTCAAAAATAAATCGAAATTGTGACATATCTTATGATCATTTTTGTGATTCATTCTCTTGATTTTGTCCATCATATTATGATCCCAAGTATTGACCATGGTAAGAAATATTTCGATCACAAGCAGTGTGGATTCTACCAAATTAGTCATCCCATACATTAGCTTTAAGAGCGGGCCTGTTTCTGTCTTGGCTGATCCTACAGCAAAAATCATCGCCCCTGCGCCAATCCTCTTTACTTTAAATACCACCTATTTCAATAATCAAATACTTCCTACCTTGGGACAAGTAACCATTACATCCATTAGATTGAATTGTTGAAATAGACAGAACTTGCCAATGGATCTCAATACCTCTCAGTTTGCTGGCAACTGTGTCTACATGAAAAAAGGTTCATATCCCCTCAAATTAAACCTTACGTATACTAATGCTCTCACGCAAGAAACTTTGAGTAAAATCCTCTCTGGTGGAAGTCTTAATGTCGATGCTGAAATACTTATTGTCCCAAGCAAGTGAACATTGGAATATAATAGCGGTAGCTCATCTGTCACTGCCGGAACGGTTCCTGCTAAGGTGAGTTTTGATGCAAATTCTGTGTTTAGTACTTTCAATCTGCCTGATTATAGTATCATCTGGGATGTGAATGGCGACGGTGTGACTGACAAACAAAATACAGCCACATTCACGTATGTATATAAGGAAGCAAAACTTTATGACGTGAATGTAAGATTCCCTGGATTGAATAATTACCTCTATACTTTCCCTGTGAGAATCGAACAATCGGATGTCCCTGTGTGCGAGGTTTTAAGTGATTTCATAGCATGAACTGATTATAGTCTTTCTATAAATTTCCTTTATGGGAATGCGCTTATCACTGAGTACGAATTTAGCATATTAGATCAAAAAAATAAATGAGCCGTGTTGGAAACGGTGAAAAATACAGATGGAATCCTGACCTATAAATTTCCTGGCGCTGGGCTTTATGCTGCCAAAGTCGTGTTTATGACTGACGAGGGCAAGCAAGGGGAATGTGAAAGTGAAGATATCCAAGTCGGAGCTGCAGATTTTGATGTCTTGTACAATCTGTTCTATAAATCTCCGGACTCTCCAGAATTTAAGAAAGCAGGTACAGAAAGCTGAATAACTTTCGTGGATGACGTGTTGACCATCAAAGAGATCCCTACCATCGTTCAGGTTCAGATTCTAGCTATTTCACCGACTAGTCCGACTGCCACCAAAAAAGTGTTGCTGGATAGTAAGCCTATCTTATCCAGTGATGGAAAGACATTCGAGATGAAAATAGATACGAGCGTCGAGCATAAAGTGAGCATAGTTGTAGAGGATACGGCTCGTTGAGCTACTACTGAGAAAGTACTCACCATAAAAACCAAAAAGGACGATATCGTCGGTAAACTTACTGTGAGGCCTGACACCATCGGCACGGATCCATTTACTGTCACCTTTGATGCTTCTACGACTGTGATCAACGATTCAACTGATGAAATCGTATATTTCACTCGGGATTTTGGCGATGGTACTGGTAATATCAAGAAAAATGTTTCGCAATCGATAATGACGCATGTCTATAGATATGATAATGCTAACGAAAACGGCGAATATACTCCTGTGCTGACTATCAAGACTAAGAAAGGCCGTGAGATTACCATCTCTCCGGAAAATAAGATCATCGTGAAGAAAGCTACTGCGACGTTGAAGATACATCTTGATTCTCACCCAGCGCAACTAGCTATGGTGGGGGATAGAGTTAATATGTCATTGGAATTGAATGGTGTCCCTACGACTATCCAGCGGGATTTCGGTAATGGGAAAACATTGGAATGTCAGGGAAGACAATGTGTTTCAACTACCACTACCTATGATCAGCCTGGCGATTATATTATCAGGGCCAAAGTCATTTATGAAAATCAACCTCTCGTGGAAGGGAATATTTCAATTAAAGTTCAATAGCACATTTCCTTCGTTTTACTCTGTATTTCAATATATGAAATTAACCGACAAGGAATTAGCTCGTTTGCAAAAACTTGCGTGCATTAAGTTATCTCCTGAAGAACAAGTCAAGCTATGAAATCAGCTTCAGAATATTATAGCTTTTTTGGATAAATTGCAGGAGATAAAAATCGCTAAAAATGGATGAAAATCGATAAAAATTGAAAATCCGCTCAGGACTTTGGAAGGGATGAAGAAATTCGAAGATGCTAAGGCGTTGTTGCAGAATGTGAAGCATGAGAAGATTAATAATTCTATTGTGATAAAATCGGTACTTTCATAATGGCTTCTAGCTCCTAGCTTCTAGCTTCTTGCTTCTAGCTTCTAGCTAGTGACTAGTAACTAGCTAGTGACTAGTAACTAGTGGCTAGTAGCTAATTTTTACTTGAAATACACGTGCGATTTATTATTGTCTTGAGCAATGTGAATTTTTTTTATTTTCAAAAAATCGCAGTTCTTTAATCATTTGCAAATTTACACATGGCCGAGGAAAGGAAACCTTTAGAGAAGGTAAGGAACATTGGTATCATGGCCCACATTGATGCCGGGAAAACCACTACTACTGAAAGAGTATTATTTTATACAGGTAAAAAACATAAGATCTGAGAAGTGCATGATGGCGCTGCTGAGATGGATCGGATGGAGCAAGAAAAGGAAAGAGGAATCACCATCACTTCTGCTGCAACGACTTGTTTTTGGAATGGTCATCATATCAATATCATCGATACCCCAGGGCACGTTGATTTCACTATCGAAGTAGAGAGATCGCTCAGAGTGCTTGATGGCGCCGTTGCGCTTCTTGATAGTTCTCAAGGAGTAGAACCGCAGACAGAGACTGTTTGGAGACAAGCTGACAAATATGGAGTTCCAAGAATTATTTTCGTCAACAAGATGGATAAACTCGGAGCTGATTTTTATATGTCTGTAGATTCCATCAAATCTAGAATCACTGATAAATGAGTTGTCACTCAGCTTCCTGTCTGACAGGCTGATGAATTCAAATCAGTCATAGACTTGCTTACTATGAAGATGTATACCTTCTCATGAGATAAGGGTATAGAAGTCCATAGCGAAGAAATGCCAGCTGATATGCTAGAAAAAGCGAAAACATATAGAGAAGAGATGATTGATAAGATTTCTCTATTTGATGATGAATTAGCTGAAAAATTCTTGGCTGGTGAAGAAATTTCTATCGACCTTATCAAAAAAGCTATCAGAGAATGAACTATTCACAATAATTTGTATCCTATACTTTGCGGTTCTGCGCTTGGGAATAAGTGAGTGCAGTTGATGCTTGATGCAGTTGTCGATTATCTTCCGTGTCCTTTGGATAGAGGAT
This sequence comes from candidate division SR1 bacterium CG_4_9_14_3_um_filter_40_9, assembly GCA_002791215.1. Classification (GTDB taxonomy): domain Bacteria; phylum Patescibacteriota; class Gracilibacteria; order Absconditabacterales; family Absconditicoccaceae; genus UM-FILTER-40-9. The sequence continues at coordinate 4,462 of PFWQ01000006.1, read as the reverse complement.
CGATGAAAGGAGTAGATCCTGATGATGAAACTAAAATATTGGAAAGAAAGCCTAATGACAGCGAACCTGTCGCCGCTATCGCCTTCAAAATTGCAACTGATCCATTCGTAGGTACGCTTACGTTTGTAAGGGTATATTCAGGAGTCATCAAATCAGGTGATGCATTGCTTAATCCGCTTACCAGACAGAAAGAAAGAGTAGGAAGATTACTTCTTATGCATGCCAACAAGAGAGAAGAAATTGCTGAAATACATGCTGGTCATATCTGTGCCTTCTTAGGTCTAAAAGACACAAGAACCTGACATACTTTGTGTGATATCAAAGAACCTATCTTGCTTGAAAAAATGACTTTCCCTGAACCAGTTATCGATATCGCTATCGAGCCAAAATCAAAAGGTGATCAGGAAAGGATGGGAATCGCATTGTCAAAATTGGCCTATGAAGACCCATCTTTCAAATATTATACTGATCCTGAAAGCAACCAGACAATCATCGCCGGAATGGGAGAATTGCATCTGGAAATTATCATAGATAGATTAAAAAGAGAGCATAAGGTTGAAGTAAATACCGGCAAGCCGCAGGTTGCATACAGGGAAACCATTACCCAGACGGCGAATGGCGAATGATTATTTAAGAGACAGACTGGAGGTAGAGGTCAGTATGGACATGTGTTGCTCAAGCTTGATAGAGTCGAAGATAAAAATTATGAATTCGTAGATGAAGTGACCGGAGGTAAAATCCCTAAAGAATTTATCCCTGCGATTGATAAAGGAGCAAAAGAAACTATCGCGCAAGGAGTATTGGCATGATTCCCAATCATCAATGTAAGAGTAAGTCCTTATGATGGTTCTTACCATGATGTGGATTCATCAGAAATAGCGTTTAAAATCGCTACCTACAAGGCTTTCAAAGATGCCTTCATGAAAGCTAGTCCGGTCATCCTTGAGCCGATTATGGATGTAGAAGTAGTGACTCCGGAAGATTATGTGGGAGATGTGATGGGAGATTTGAGCAGTAGAAGAGGAATGATCCAATGACAAGATAAAAGAGGGAATGCTGCTGTCGTCAAATGTAAGGTTCCTTTGTCAGAGATGTTCGGTTATGCTACTGATCTGAGATCAAATACGCAATGAAGAGCAGCATATTCTATGCATTTCGCAAGTTATGAAAGAGTCCCAGAAAATATCGCGAAGAAGATTATCGACGAAAGAGTAGGCGCTGGAAAAATCAAAGCGATGGATGTTGAATAAATCCGTAACGAGTATCGCGTGACACGTAACGAGTTTAAGGATTTTATTTAATATCCTCTTGCAATGAAATAAAAAATTTGTATATTTTTGGCATGATGGTCACTGACCCTCATATACTCATATAATAGGGATGTTATAACGAGTAAAAAACCCTGCTTCGGCAGGGTTTTTTTGATGTAAGGGATATTTGTCGTATTAATTCACTTGTGTGGATGCGTCCAAAAGTTTAGTCTGATTCTCGATGACCATCTTTTCCATAATATCGTCCAGATTACCTGCCATGATGCTCGGCAAATTTGATCGTGATTCATGGATGCGGTGATCGGTGATCCTATCTTGCGGAAAATTATAGGTTCTGATTTTTTCTGATCTATCTCCGTTTCCTATCTGGTTTCCTCTCAAGCTTTTTTCTGTTTCCATTTTCTTGTCCAATTCTATTTGATACAATCTTGATTTGAGCACTGATCGTGCCTTTTCTTTATTTTGCAGTTGAGATTTGCTATCGCCGATATTCACGATAAGTCCACTCGGTAAATGACGCAATCTTACTCCAGTCTGATTCTTGTTTGCATTTTGCCCTCCGCACGATGAAGCTGCATAGACATCCATTTCTACATCATTGGGATCGATTTTGAAATCAATATCTTCTACTTCCGGCATGATAGCCACGGTAACCGTAGATGTATGTACTCTACCATTGGTTTCGGTGGCTGGAATCCTTTGCACTCTATGCACTCCGCTTTCAAATTTCATCAGCGAATAAACGCTATCTCCGGATATTTTTACGACAACATTTTTTACTCATCAGATATCGGACATCTGTTCTTCTACGATTTCCGGTTTCCATCATTTTTTCGTCGCGTAAGCGAGATACATCTTGAGCAATTCAGTCGCGAATAATCCCGCCTCATCTCCTCAGGCTGCAGGCCTGATTTCCAAGAAGATGTTTTTGTCATCATTGGGATCTGTGGGCAATAATGCTATCTTAATTTTCTGCTCCAATTCAGGAATTTGCGCTTCTGCTGATTTCAAATCTTCTTTCGCCATTTCAATGAGATCAAGATCAGTTTCTGTATTCATCATCTCTTTGGATTCATCACGCTTTTGAAGCGCCTTTCTGTATTCCTGCGTCAAATCAAAAATCTTCTGCATTGACGAAAGTTCTCTATTTATGCTTATCATTTTTTGCATATCGGAAATAATCTCCAGATTCATGGATTGTTCGCGGAGGTCGAGATATTTTTTCTCTAATGGGAGGAGTTTATCTAACATGATTTTAAGATTTAAATAATAAATTTACTTTTTTTTGCTCCGCAGTGTAACTTTCTCTTATTGCCGAGAAAGTCACCAAAGAGGCTAGTTCTTTGTGAGACTCGCTACACGTTCTGTTTTCTTTTTTAGAATGTAGTCCAGCTCAAACAAATCACAAAGAACCAAAAGGGTTGACTGTCCATTTATGGTCGCTAATAAAATGTTTGTCCGAAGATAGTGAAGAAAATTCTGAAAATGAAATCTGTAGTGTTTGAAATTATCGAAATGAATACGTTTGATCAAGGTCCTATCAAAAGGAAAAGGAACACTATGGTGATGATCATGCCGTTTTTTTCCATCCGGAACCCCCATTGTGGCCTGATGATTTTTATCAATCTATACCCATCTAATGGATAGATAGGAAGAATGTTGAAAATCGCTAATGCGATATTTATCTGTGCGAATAATGCCCGGAATGTAATCACCATGTTCGGCATATTGATCATTTCCGACGCTGTTACTCCTGTAATTTTCGCGTAGATGAGCATGATGAGAATCCCTGCGATCGCCAGCGCTAAATTAGTCGCCGGGCCTGCAAGCGATACCAGCAATTCTCCTTTGAGTGGATGCTTATAATACATAGGATTGATCTGTACTGGTTTTCATCGTCCAAAATGTATCAAAAAAATCATCAAGAATCCTATTGGATCGATATGACGCAATGGATTTGGTGTCAGTCTGCCTTGCAGTTTTGGTGTCGGATCTCATAATTTGTTGGATGTATATGCGTGCGCATATTCATGAAGTCCTATCGAAACTGCCAAAATAATTGCCAATTGGATGATTTCTACTATTCACATAAAGAAGTGATAAAAATTGTTAAAATTTGTTAAAAATTGTTAAAAATCGTAGCATGATATCTTTAATCGCCTTGTTCAGCTCCTGCGTTTGCGTCATCTATCAATTCCGTTCCTGTTTCGTCGATTGTCTGTTCGTAATTTTCTATCGGTGCAGTCTGGTAGAAGGTCTGGCTTATAAAATTAGAAAAATTATTGTAATTCCGTATCTTGTCCTGATCGATATTGATATTGTTTACGAGATGTATCTTGTTGTAGATCAGATTCCTCCGATCGTATTCATACAGCTGGATTTCTTGTTGCCCGGATCAGAATACTTTCTCCCGGAGATTTATTTTGAAATTGATCGGAATAAACACTTTTCACAAGAACATCAACGGCATATCTGTCGCATAGGTCGTGTTGATCTGCGTAGCCAACCTTGATTTGGTACTTTCGCTCGTCGAATTGATGTATTGTTTGAGATAACTGGCTATATTTTGATTTTGATATTGTGAGGGATTCGCTTTCGCATTATCGGTTATAAATAGATTGGTAAGATCTCTCTTAACTCCCATATCGATGGTATTTATGACGATGTCGTATTCTCCCATAGTGATTTTCCCTTCCAACTCTTCTGCGGAACTTACTCACTGGAAATCGAAGTATTTGATAAGATTCGTTCATGAAAAAATATTCTGCAGATTGTAGACCACGAATTCATTGATAGGATCTTGATAGTAAATGATATTTATTTTTTCTATGGGTACGTCTTCTCATACATCAGCGGTATTCTGAACGTCGTATACATCTATCGATCCTATGAAATCATTCTTTCCCGCCTTATCTATTCAGTATATCTTGTATTTGTTGAGTCAGGTCCCAAAATTGTTGAGCTTACTTCCTATCGAGTAATTGATTTTTTTTATGATTCCGTTCACTGCTGTTTCGTAGTAGTTCTTACCTTTGTATTCTACATACGCTTTGCTGTATTCCTGAGGGAGGACGATTTCGATATCGCTTGTACCGGTGAGATCTTCTATATAAAAAACAAATTTCGGCTCTTGATTGTCGAAAGTGACTGTAGAAGTCAGCTTTTTCACTCCGATGTCGGTAAGATCTTCT
>PFWQ01000010.1:10019-10558 GCA_002791215.1 candidate division SR1 bacterium CG_4_9_14_3_um_filter_40_9 | reverse complement strand
AAGACTTCTTTGATGCCATTCACTGTATCAAATGAGAATGATTTCAATCCAGCAAAGTTGAGATTCCATTTATCTATCGGATAACAATATCTTGATACTTCTGCTCATGCTTCATCATATTGGATACTGCAATTCTCACCGTTTTTGCTCTTAGTCTGGAGAAGCATAGGCAAAGTGACATTATTTTTTTTGTCCATCACAAATAATCTAGGATTTTCCAGGGCTTCGGATCGGCTTCATTCTCAGCCTAAACTCATGGAAGAGAGCTCAGATATTTTGATATAGTCAGAATTTGTTGTATCTTTCAGATTATAATTCACTTCATAAAGCGATAATTTGATTCAGGAATTTGTAGTTCATCACCGGCTTCCTGTACCTACGCCATAACCGAGTCAAACAAGATATTGGATTCAATTGGCAGCGCTTTTGAGCGGATGGAGATAGGTGCTGTAGCCAGGAACCTTGAGTTCACCTACGATTTTAGGCTTACTAAGATTAGTGATATCGATGACGAATAATGGATCGATTTGCTGGAAGGT
>PFWQ01000010.1:0-10001 GCA_002791215.1 candidate division SR1 bacterium CG_4_9_14_3_um_filter_40_9 | reverse complement strand
TTTGCTGGAAGGTAACGAGATATAATTTATCGCCGATATATCTTGATGCTTTGAATTGCTCTCCTGGAGCGATTTTCTCTATTTTTCATTTTAATTTCAAGTTGCTATTCAGCGCGTAAAAATTTGTGCCTGGTTCAAAGTCCAATTTCTGGGTAAGGATTCTGAAGTTTCAATATGTATCTTCGTCCATACTGTATTGCGTCAATAATGTCCCAGGGACGAGAGCAGATTTTTGGTATTTCAAAGCATATCCATCGATACCGAATTTGTGGATAAGGGTCTGTTCTCCGGCAGAGTAATTGGCCATAAGACACATTGCTCCGCGAGGACATGGCCGAGGATTGTAGAAATACAGATTCTGAAGCAGATAGAGGCTGTTCTTGCTCATATGAATCTGTCAGGCTTGTGTCATGGTCACATTCATCTTGGTCGGCTTGCTTGTGTCAAGCGCATCTACGACAGAAACGATAGTGAAACTGGGAGAAATATTGTATTTTTTAAAGGTATCCTTGCTTGGCAATACATAAGAAATCTGATTACAATCAGCGAGATATTCTTTTCTCTTGCCATTGACCTTCTCGGCGACCTTGGGCATCAGTTCAGTATATTTTGTCGTGTAAGGAGTATAGTAATATCGATTGATTCCGAGCTGGGAAATCACATAGAGCTTGTTTCCTATCATTCTCGCATCAGTATAATATCAGTCCATACTCACATATTTCAACAGTTTTGGAGAAGTGATGCTCATAGTATCATAAATGGCAAGTGCGGTGCTCTGATATCTGCTTAACAACGTATCATAATAATTCACATTGGAATATTTAGTTCACAAAATAATTAAGCGGGTCTTTGTGACAAATAATTGCACATTATAGAATCCATCAGGGATATTGATGACAGTCACGACCTTAGCATTCTTAAGATTGATGATGGAAGTATTCGGGTTGAGAGGAGAATTCACAATGTAGATTTTCTGTCCCTCCTGATTATAATAATAAATATATTTTCAATTGGTCTTGATGATTTCAGGTTCTTCTACTCATGCTTTCTGCACATTGGTCTTGGAATAATCTGTAGTCGAAGAAGCTACGCCAGGCTCAGACGCTGATTGCGTTGGCACCGCATCAGATTCTCATTTATTCGAGGCATCTTCCATCACACCTCATCATCTTCCGCCATAATAGTCATTGCTGCTATCCTTGAAGATATCGACGTAATCATCCAAGACTTTATCCATGTCTTTGCATGAACTGAATTGTTTGAATTGAAGGCTCTTTTCTACGTCTGCAGTATCCGCATCGATAAGCTGGTTATCAATGGTTTGCGCAGATGTCGTTGAAAGTAGGAAGTAGAACGCAGAAAGCAGAAAAGAAATAACAATTTTTTTCATGAGACTCATTTAAAAAAAATTAAAAAGGAATCGAACAAGAATGCAGTCAACGATTTTGGTTCTTGCCAATTGTTTGAGCTGGATTATACATTCTCAAAAAGCAAACTGAACGTACCAGCGAGTCTGGCAAAGAACTAGACCTCTTTGGTTACTTTCTGGGGATATGCCAGAAAGTAACAAACAAGCCCCGCAGGGATAAAAGTTAACAAAAATATACTACAAATCCGCCTCGCGATTACAAATCAATATCTTTCCATTTCTTCACTTTCACAATGTTTTTATGGATTTTGGGATTGTATTCCTGATTTCGAGGTTTATCGAAGAGATAGACCTTGATTCACGCTTTGGCAAGCTCCGTAGCATAATGCAGATTGTCTTCTATCATGATCTGTATTCACAGATTCTTGCACAAATCCACCTTGCTTACGGCGTTTTTCGTTAGATGATTGGCGAATACCATATCATCAAAAATTCATGTAAAATGACGGTTTACCCATTTCCAGGTCATGTCTTTGAACTCTTCAGGTCTGGCAGTAACTACGACCAATGAATATCATTTTTTCTTCAATTCCATGAGCTTTCTTTTGGCTCATGTGACAGGTTTCAAACTATTTGCTTTCTTGGAGGCCAAGAAATTATCAAACCATTGTTTAGAATCTTCTACGCCCGCATTATATTTTGGTATTTGATGAATATAATAATTAAGGACATCTTTCCTTTTGATAGGGATACCGTTGAACATATATTTATTGTATTTGAGCGCATCGTCTAATGTCTGAGACAACACCTCATCTAGATCCACTCCGATGATTTTTTCCATGATATCAGTACAGATAAAACACGATAAAAATGTATGTATATGAAAAAAGATTACAAGTTGTAAAAAAACCCTGCCTAAGCAGGGTTATAACATAAGGATAAGTGTTAGTCTTCTGGATCAGACCATTCGCCAATATACTTTACGAAAGGTGTGTCACGGATAGCTGCATCCAAAATAGCTTTGAGATATGGATGTCCCTTCAATGTTTTTGCATTAAAGTACAAGCCGTCGCCACCATCATCAAAGTATGCACTATCGCATTCATAGATATTGAATGCATAAGTGTTCTTTGTAAAGGGTGAAGAATGGATACGTGCAGCAAAGAAATGGGTCGTGTCGAAGAAGAAAACTTCCATCTCTTTTGTAAATGTCATCGCACCGATACTATCGCTTTCGCAATAGATCAGTTTGTATTCTTTAAAGAGACCTCCCAAATATTCATCTTGGGATTTGATAGATATGCTACTACTATTAGTAAATAGATTTTGAGCTGTCACGATGGAGCTCACCATCAACATGATAATTGTAATGTTCGTCTTCATAAAATTTCTTTTTTTATTGTTTCTTTTTTGTTAAAAATTTTCTTGTAGAAAAAATTATACGATTTTAAACAGAAAAGTCAACCAAAATTTGACCTCCTAAATCCCCCTTCGAGGGGGACTTAAATAATTTCCTCCCCTTGCATGGGAGGTGAGGCGGGGTCTTTTGTTATTTACTAAGTTGTCGGTCTTTTTCAAACTGACTCAGAAATTCTTTGATGATGGTCGGGTCAAGAAGAATGATTCAGATTTCTCTGTTTTTGTCCATTGAATTTGCAGAAAGGTTCATACTTCCAAGAAGCAAGATTTTATGATCGATGAGAATCATTTTGGTATGATTATACGGTTTCTTGAGCCTTTTGAGGATAGTATTGGGGAATAATTTCAGCGCATCATCACTACTATCCGTATCAGAAACGATAAATCTACGTTCCAGAGCACTTTTGCTTTGGAGGATCTTCATAATATTCTGATCAGCAATATATTGTGTCTGGATGATAATCGATGTTTTCGCGCCACTGAAAAGTTGCTCGATAACTGTCCTACAGTTGATATTACAGATGACCAAGTTTGGATGAATATCTCTCAACTGAATTTTCTCTCCCTTCCGATCCTTATCAAAAATCATCGTCAAACTAGCCAAAACACCAGAATGCTGACTCCAGAAAAAATGTTCACGATTGACAAATAAAGAACTGTGTGTGAGATTCGCAGTCTGGATGATGAATCACGAATCAACGATATTGATTTTGCTATGGACATATTCGGTGCCCATTTGTTTGTCAGATTTTATCTGAAAATTCACATAGCCAGAAAAAAGATTCTGCACCTGTTTGAAGGTATTTTGAAATTGCTGATATTTTTTATCTTCTTGGATGAGTTGAATATTCACACCCTTATCCAATAATTGCTTAAAAAGCGCCTTGATTCTCTTCTCAGTGAAGTCATACGTTTGAAGTTTGAGTACATGTTTGGTTTGCCCAACTACGTTCATATATTTATCAGCACTGCCAAAAGGAGTGATTCGTAGTTGTCAGGTGATATTTTGGAGCTTGCTCAGATTTTGTGTTATTGCTGTAGCAGAGTAGGTGGGAGTGCTAGAAACTCCTTTACCAAAAGTAAATTGGACATTGCCAAAATACAATCCGGCTCAGATGATGAGGCCGAAAATCAGAAATCGCATTTGGACAAAGAGTCGCTGTTTAGAGAATAGGTTTTTCATGTTGCTATCATAGAGATTCCCGAAACAAAAAGCAAAGAAAAAGTTAGGAAAATATCTTCCAGGCGCCAACAATGTGAAAACAACAAAATTATTGACATTTCATAGGAAATAAGTATAATAAAAAATAGCATATTTTATATATCCAAATAGTCGATGGATAAAGAGTACATCAACAAGAAAGAAATAAACAATAAGTCAATACAGCTTCCGGGGATTTTGAGTAAGGCAGCATTTTTCATCTTAGCAACTCTTGCCACGCAAGGACGATTTTCTTGTAGTGATTCAAAAGACAAGCAGGAAATCCACAAAGACATACTGGAACTCATGAAGAAAAATCATGTAGGCACATTTACCAATACTATAGAATTGAAAATTACAGACGACAATAACGATCAAGAGGAAAAGGTACTCTACAAAGAGGCATTTTTAGCTTTTGAAAACGCGAAATCTAAAATCAGAAAGCTGGGCATTTATCCGACAGAGGAGATAGATTTCCATAGATTTTTGCCACTCATGATCAAAGAAAGTCGTTTGGATGAAAATGCAATATCTACTTCTAAGGCGATATGATATTTCCAGCTCAAGGATCCTGCCATAGCAGATGTAAATACTATGCTCACGGGAGAAGAGATCGATGTTGCTGGTTATTCTCCCAAAACAAACTCAGATCATAATATCATATACGGAGTCTCATATTTTCTCAAGACAGCAGAACAATTAAAAAACAAATATCCAGATATCCAGGATATGGATAATTTTGTCTACGCTTCCTACAATGCCGGGGTCAATAAGATCATCACGCTGATAGAAGAAAGCGGGGCCGAATCTCGAGATGAGTTTGTAAAATATGTCACCGACGATCTGATGTGATTATCTTGAGATAGCAAAGAGATTGATTCACCATATGGATGTAAGGTGAGAAACTTTTTTGGGGAAAAAGATTTTTCCAAAGATTCTACAGAAGTTTTCAGAAAAGAATGAGATTTCAGCACCATCGTACTTGTGAAATCAAAAGCACAAGAATTTGTAAGATATGTTGAGACCATAAACGGCATTTCAAATTTCATCGACCATAGGAAGTGCGAGCCTGAGATATATAAATTCATGAAAGTGAACGAGTGATCAACACTATTCAAGAGCGTAACAGATATGAAAAAAAATGGCTCATTGGGAATAAAAGAAGGAAATAATATTGTCGATTTGTGCAATGATATAGCTTTAGACAATAATATGGATCCCGATAAAATTCCTGCTAACGCATTCTTAGTGATTACCAAGAATTTGATGGAAGAATTTGACTATGCGGATACCAACAAGTATGCTTATGATAAAATTGCATATGACAAAGAGACCAAGTCTTTCTTGGGCAAGATCATCAAGAAGAAAATGCAGGATGAAAAATTTTATAATAATATTGTCAGAAAGATACCCCAATTGTCTGTGCTAGAAGATAGTCAAGACAAGGAATTCTATATCATAAATGCCGTGATACATTTCAACGAAAGCAATAGAAGATGACGATCGACGACCAGCAGTGAAGATGTTCGGATACCTACAGACCCGATTTTCTATACAAATTATATCGATCAACAAGAACAAGGAGCGAAAGACATGGACGATGATCAAGAACAGATAAATATTAATGGGATTTACATCGACCCTTCAATGGAAAAGATATGAGGAGAATTGACCTATATATGAAACTTCACCGAAAGTGAAATGACGAATATAGAAAACACATTCATACAAAAAATCTGAAATAAGCAGATCAATAAAAAAGACAAAATGATAAACCCCAAATACATCATAGTGCATAGTACTGCAGGCAACATAGGCGATATTCCATGAGTCAAAGCGCACTTTTTCGTCTCCAAAGAATGAATCATTTACAAATTGACAGACAAGAAAGGTACATTCAGACAGCTTAATCATGCAGGATTTTGAACGACATGAAGTTGAGCTATATGGTCAAACGACAAAAACATAAGCTACAAATCATTGGGTATAGAAGTAGAAGCCAGTGGAGGAGAAAGATGGAATGAGAAAGAATACGAAGCTGTGAAGAAACTCATCAGTTATTTATGACGGAAGTATAAGATATCCAAAAAAAATGTTTTGGCCCATTCTCAAGTAGCATTTTCCTCCGTCTGAAGATGAAGGAAGCAAGATCCTTATTATGTCAATCGAAGCAAGTTGTGACTTCCAGATAATTACAAAGAAATCGATAAAGATGTTGCCAAAGGCAAATCACCAAACATGAATCAATTCATCAAAGAGTTGCAAGAGATGTGATTGACTGACAGCGAAATCAAAAATTATCTTAGCTGAATAGACGCATGAATACGCATCGTTAGAGAAAAAAAGATTAAAAAAATAAATGCGCAAGACAAAAACGCACGAAAAACTTCTTCAGAACTTTTGGATTAATCACTCATCACTCAAATTACAAATTCTCCCTTCAAAGGAATTTTTCCATTTTTGATCATAGATAATATTTCATCAACACTAGCAGTAACTTGTTGTTCAAACATTTTGCTTAATTCTCTCGTCAGAGAAATCTTGCCTGCAAAGCCCAAAACCTTAAGTTCTTGCATGAGTTTTCCTATCCTATGCACAGATTCATAAAAAAAGGTCGCCTGTCATTCTGAGCGAAGAGAAGAATCTATCATCGCTTTCAAGGCAGTCTGTCTTCCTTTTTTCGTTGGGAGAAAACCGATAAAGGTAAATTTTGAGGTGTCAAATCCTGCGCCAACGACAGCAGGCACAAGCGCATTTGCACCAGGGAGAATAGAATAGGGGAGCACATTTTCATTGCATATCTGAATCATGCTTTTGCCGGGATCAGAAAGTCCTGGAGTTCATGCTTCGCTTACAAGTCCTACATCACTGGTTTTGAGGATATTGAGATAATGATTGAGTTTTCATTGATTGGTGAAACTCGTCAGCGAAAAGAATTCTTTCTCTTTATAGTCGATTTCATACATGCCGAGCAATTTCATGGTAGTTCTCGTATCTTCGCAGATGAAATATTTCAATTCCTTGAAAAGTTTCAGCGCTCTGAGCGTGATATCGTCCTTATTTCAGATGGGAGTAGGGATTAAATAGAGCATATATTTGAATTTAATATTTATAATTTAAAATTTAATTTAGTTTATCCACCGGAGATAAGTAAATACAGCCAAAATTACGACCCATCCGAACATAATCAGCATAGATCGACGTAAAAATTTTCATTTGATGGTTTTGTGGTGAAACATATTCATCCCCATCAAAGCGCCAAGAAATCATCCGATAGCGGCAAGCCTTAGAAGCGTTTTCTCCTTGATTCTCCATCTCTGATGTTCAGCTTTCCGTTTATCAATCCCTCGGATAAGGAAAGTGACGATATTGATGAGGACAAAATAGATAGCTACGATATACAGCAGAACTTTCATGTTTAAAAAAAATAACCTAAATAAAACGCAAGAAATCCTATAAAGGATTTCAACGTTGCTTTTATCCAGTTCAGCTGGATAAAACAGGGAACAGATGACAATATATGAGTTCAAGGGGGATTTTCAATACGATTTAGTCTGACTAAGGACCAATACATACAAAATGCAGAAAAAGTCAAGCCAAATAGGAAGATTTCTGCCCACCAAACTTTGCAAATAAGGAATTCTGGGTATAATTGAGATAGATTATTAGGCACGTGTCATTGCTGAGTCGTCATTGCGAGGAGCGAAGCGACGTGGCAATCTAACGAAGCAATGGTCCAGATTACCACACTTCGTTCGTAATGACGGACCAAGTAATCATTTAAACTGTCGAAAGATTCATGACTGACGTGATGAACAAAACCATTTTAGAGATGAGTGATGTCCAGGCCTTGCAGCCTGATTTGTCCTTACTCAAAATAATCCCGAGAGATGTATGCGAAAGGATACAAGTCATCGTTTTCGCCAAAGATAAAATCACGCTCAAATTACTCACCACGAATAATTTCCCAGATCAACTCAAACAGATACTTGCGAAACTCGAACAAAATGGCTTTAAGTCAGAGCTTCACTATACATCCAGCGAAGCATTCACCTATGCGCTTACTCGATTTGACCAGCTCCAGCATCAAGAAGATGTGAAAGCGGAAGAAGTGAAAGTGCAAAGACAAGCAGCAGGAAAAGGAGCTTTGGCCATGATCAGCCAACTCTTTAAAAAAAGAGAGACGATGGAACCGGGAGATTTTATCCTGGAAATCATCAGATTAGCGTTCCAGACGTGAGCGTCAGATTGCCACTTCCAACCGCAAGAAAGCGGAATTCTCATGAGGATCAGAATCGATGGTGTTTTGCAGGAAGTCTTGCAATTCACGCATGACGATTTCAGAAAATATATCCAGAAATTGAAGTATATATCCTGAGTGAAGATGAATATCGACTACGTCCCTCAAGACGGTAGATTTTCATTTACGGGAGTAGATGTACAGTGAAACGAAAGAAAAATCGACTGTAGAGTGAACTTCATGCCATGAGTTTTGACGGAAAGTACCGTCATCAGATTCTTGGATCCGACCAAGGGAATCAGCACCTTTGAGAAGATTTGATTCACCGAAAGGACCTACGAAATCCTCAAAAGAAACTTAGAAAAAAATACCTGAATCACCATCATCACATGACCTACAGGTTCATGAAAGACGACGACATTGTATTCGATCCTCAATACGCTCAATGATGGGAAAAGAAAAATCATCACGCTTGAAGATCCTATCGAATATGAACTTGCGGGGATCCAGCAATCACAGATCAATTACAGCAAAGATTATACCTACGAAGTAGGACTCAAAGCGGTATTAAGACATGATCCTGATATCATCCTCGTGTGAGAAACGAGATCCGCAGAGACTGCAGAAAGTTCAATCAATGCGGCATTGACAGGGCACTTGGTGTTCACGACTCTGCATACCAACGGAGCTATCGAATCCATCCCAAGACTTCTGAATATGGGAGTCAAACCATACATGTTGGCACCATCGCTTAATCTGATCGTAGCACAAAGATTGTGCAGAAAGGCCTGTCCTTCTTGCGCAACCAAGAGAGCTGCCAATTACGGAGAAGATGCGGAGATTAAAGAATCGATCAAAAAAATGCTGGATATGAATCCCAAAATGAACCTTCCCTACGACGGACAGATATTGCAGGCCGTAGGCTGCGACAAATGTAACGGAACATGATACATCGGAAGAGTAGCTGTCGTGGAAGTTTTCGAAATTACAGACGACATAAAAACTATGATCATAGAAGGAAGGATGGTAAATGAGATGTATGGTAAAGCCAGAGAAATGGGCTTCCTCAGCATGAAGGAAGATGGAATCATCAAGATGCTTGATGGTCAGACGACATTAGAAGAGTTAAGAAGAGTAGTGTAAAATAAGACGCCGGGACTTCCAAAAGAAGTCCAACGTCGTTTTTATCTATAGGGATTATTTTGAAATTCCTATATGGTAAATCAAAAATAATTTTCTTTTAAAAAAACCCTTCCCGAAACTTCGGGAGGGTTTTCTCTGTTTTCTGGGTGGCTTTGAAAATCTTGATATTATTTTATAATATTTTTGATCTTAGAAAGCTTTAGAGAATAACATTAAGCTTGAGGAGCTTCTTCTTCGATTTTTTGAACATCGATAGCTTCTGGACCTTTCCTTCCTTCACCAACTTCATACTTTACTGAATCACCGTCATGGATTTCTCCGATGACTTTAGTTCCGTGTACGAACAATTCTCCTGACCCATCGTCAGCTGCGATGAAACCGAAATTCTTCGTTGGGTTGAAGAATTTTACTTTACCTGTTACCATTAATTAATATGGGTAATAATTAAAAACTGGAGTATTTTTATAACTCCACAAAAGAATATAAGAAAAAGGAGAACAAATACAAGGGATTATTGGAAATTGATGGATATAGGTTGAGATAAGTAAAAAGTAAGTGCTCACTATTTTTTATATCGCTAGATTGAACAAACGACAAGCCAACCGTATCGTCTTTATCCAAAGCAAATT
>PFWQ01000037.1:6697-9463 GCA_002791215.1 candidate division SR1 bacterium CG_4_9_14_3_um_filter_40_9 | reverse complement strand
TGTCGTTCTTATCAATCTATATTTCATTCAGCGTTGCTGGTATCGATATCGGACTTCTGATGTGATGAATCACTATCTGAGTAGGTTTCGCTTTCAGACAGACCTTATCAAATATGGTTTCTGGAATAGTAATTTTCAGTACTGAAGAATATAAGCTTGGTAATATTGTTGAGATGAAAATCGGCGGCGATACGCTTTATGGAGTCATTGAAGAAGTGAATATGAAGAATGTCATCCTTAGATCTTTTGATATGAGAAAGATTGTTATACCAAATGAAAACTTTCTTAAACAATCTGTCAGAGCATATCGTCCTGAAGAAGATTTTTTGAGAATAGAAATCCTTACCTCAGTGGATGCAAGCTTCGATATTAACGCTGTCTTGCAGCAAATTTTGGCACTGATGAACACCTATGCATTTATTTCCAAAAAAGAATATAACCAAGTACTTATCGATAGTTTTGATGATAAACATGTCAAACTCAAAGTTACGTTTTTCTATAATCCGACTGCGTGATATCCTGCAGAAGTCTTGAAATCTGTAGTCCAGATAAATCTTTTGGATCTGTACAAGAAGATGACTCACGAATTAAAAAAAGAGGTCAAATAGGACGAAAAGGACGAATAAGACGAAAAAGTAGAACTTACTGATTGAATTTGTTTATGAAATGCGTACCACATTGTATGTATTTTTTTGTTTCTTTTCTTTTGTATGCCAGATCTCAAAAGCTTACTCAAAACTACGCCAAAATACGTTTCCCTGCTTGTTAAGAATTGAATCGTAACCGTGCAGGATTTTTTGCAGTATTTTCCTAGAGCATACGAAGACAGATCGACCATCAGAAATCTCGATGAATTGATTTTCAATGAAAAATGAGTGACTGCCACCAAGGGGAAGGTTGTTTCCAAGACTATTTTCCAGAGATGAGGCAGGAAGATTTATACCATTAAATTCGTCGATGCTGCAGGGATGACGGGCGTCATTTCCCTATTCAATTCCGGTTATATGGCCGCGAGATTGATTGAATGACATCGATATGTCATCGTCGGCAAGCCGACTTTGAGGTCCGGGAAAATGACATTTTCTCATCCTGATATAGTGGAAACAGAAGCACCTGAAGAAGAAATAATAGGGGACGAGGATGACAAACCCTACTGCCTCGCTTCGAGCTCGGCTTCTCCAGCTCCGCTGGACTGTAGTCCCTTTCTCAAGGGGGCCAATTTGCCAACATATAATATCGGAAGGATTTACCCGATTTATCCAGAACTCAATGGTATCAGTCCTGGATGGTTTGCTAAGAAAACATGGGATTTGATCGTTCATACTGGCCAGTATTTCCATGAACATCTCCCTGAGGAATTCCTTAAACAGTTTGATCTTTTGTGAGTTGTCGAAACAATCAAGAATATGCACTATCCGGAGAGCACTGAAATGCAAAAGAAAGCTATCCAGAGAATATTTTTTGATAGATTATTGAGAGTGCAACTTCATGCCTTGATGAATAAAGCTGCTTATCAGGCAAACTATACGGCCAGTGGGATCATGCAACAAGACTGGGAAGTCGTAAAAAATATTATTGCGACTCTTCCATTCACCTTGACCAATGCTCAGAAAAAAGTCATCAAACACATCATAGATAATATGCACGATATCAAACCGATGCTGAGATTGTTACAGGGAGATGTTGGTAGTGGAAAGACCGTCGTGGCCGCTATTTCTGCTTATTATTCTTTCAAGATATTCCAATGACAATCTGTCTTTCTTGCGCCATTGGAAGTCCTGGCCAATCAACATTATAGGACTTTGGCCAAATTACTTTTGCCACTAGGATTGCGTGTAGAATTGCTCACCTGATCGCTTACCAAAGGTGAAAAAGACAAAATAAAATCTGACCTCAAACAAGGGAAAGTCCACGTTTTGGTCGGTACTCATGCTATTTTACAGGAGGATGTGGATTTCCAAAATCTTCAATTTGTCGTCATCGATGAACAGCATAAATTTGGCGTCAGACAGAGAGCTTTCTTTAAAAAATTTGCCAGTCCTCATATCCTCCAGATGTCGGCTACGCCGATTCCAAGGTCTATGGCTTTGGCTTTCTTCGGGGAATTTGATATCAGTATTATCGATGAATTGCCTGTCGGCAGAAAGCCGATCCAGACCAAGATGGTCTCTGAAAAAGAATATATCAAAATCAAGCCTCGGATCCTTGAAAAAATTAATCAGGGACAGAAAGTTTTCGTGGTCACACCGCTTATTGACGAATCTGAAAAGATGGAAGAATTGAAGGCGGCCACTGTCGAATTTGAGGAAATTCAGGCATTATTCCCTGAATTGAATGGCAGAATCGGGCTGCTTCATGGAAGAATGAAATCCAGTGAGAAAGACAAGATTATGCAAGATTTTAAAGATGGACATCTTAATGTCTTGGTGTCTACAACTGTCATAGAGGTAGGAGTAGATATCCCTGAGGCGACTATTATGATCATCAAGAATTCAGAAAGATTCTGACTTTCTCAACTTCATCAGCTGAGGGGAAGAATCGGTAGGTCTGATATGCAATCCTACTGTTTCCTTGAGACCAAAAATAAGTCCTGAGAAAGCGCCAAAAGGCTCAGAGCCATGGAAGAAAGCAATGATGGATTCAAGTTGGCTGAGCTCGATTTGCAAACTCGTGGGGCAGGGGAGATCTTGGGGACTATGCAATCCGGAGAAAGTGATATTCCCTTACATATCTTGTCAGATTTAAAGTTTTTGGAGAAGGTTCAGG
>PFWQ01000037.1:179-6543 GCA_002791215.1 candidate division SR1 bacterium CG_4_9_14_3_um_filter_40_9 | reverse complement strand
CACATTCATTCTTATAGGCTCCTTCAAAATTATAATTAATAATTTTGATTGAAGCCTATATAGTTACTACCTCAGTAATTCCTCATTCCATTTCGGACTTATTTGGGTAGCAACTATAATTGCATTTTAATTACAATTTCGTATAAGTAACTTTCGCTAAATATAATTTTATTCGTATCTGAAATTATGAGAAAAGGAATATGGTTCTTTGTCGTATTTGTGCTTTTGGTTACCATAGGTATGCAATTTTTTAACGACAAGACTGTCGTTGATGATACCATCCAGGTGATTCGTGAAACGAAAGAGGTTTCATTGAATGATTTTTTGAAATCATATGATCAAGGATTGTTCACTAAGATCGCCCTGGAGGATGAGACTAACTTAAAATGATATCAATTCTTGCAGACGTGAGCAATGACTTCTTTGATGTCTCTCAATAAGAAACTTGTAGAAATTTCGTACAATGTATACATAACCAAAAAGCCTATCGGCACTTCGCTCAAAGATCTTGGAATCAATTTTACGTGAGCAACCATGATTGATGTGAAATTTAACGAGAAATGATTTATGCAAAATATGCTTGAACAAGCCTGACCCTTACTTCTCGTATTGGTATTGCTGTTCTTCGCTATGAAATTCTTATTGCCCAAATGAGGCGGATTCCCATTTTCTATCAAAGCATGAAAACTCAATTCAAATAAGACTATCACGACGAGATTTGCAGATGTGGCGTGAATGGATGAAGTCAAAATGGAACTTTCTGAAATCGTCGACTATCTCAAACATCCAGAAAAATATCATAAAGTCGGTGCTAGGCATCCGAAGGGAGTATTGTTATACGGTGAGCCAGGTTCCGGTAAGACATTGTTGGCGAGAGCGGTCGCTTGAGAATCCAGCGTACCTTTCTTCTCTGTTTCCGGTTCGGAATTCATGGAAATGCTCGTAGGTATGTGAGCAGCCAAAGTAAGAGAATTATTCGGCAAGGCGAAAGCAGTTGGCAGAGCTATCATCTTCATCGATGAAATAGATGCTATCGGTAAAAAGAGAGGAGTCGGATATACCGGCGGGCATCAGGAACAGGAACAAACATTGAATCAGATTCTTACGGAAATGGATGGATTCGATAATAAGACGAATATCATCGTCATCGCTGCTACCAATAGGCCTGACATCTTGGATCCTGCATTATTGAGAGCATGAAGATTTGATAGAAAAGTCATGGTGAGCAGACCGACTTTTGAAGAAAGAATTCTGATTTTCGATTATTATGTCAAAGATAAAAAAGTCAATCCGAAAGTGAATATCGAATCTCTAGCTAAGAGAACCAGTGGATTGGTCGGTGCAGATATAGAGAATATCGTCAATGAAGCTTCACTGCATGTTGCTAAAGATAGCAGATTAGTATTGCTGTGAGCTGATTTTGAATATGCTCTGGAAAAAGTCGTCATGTGACCTGAAAAGAAAGTGAAATCTATCAAAGAACAGGAGAAAAAAATCATAGCGTTCCATGAACTCGGTCATGCAGTCACTTCCTACTTCCTTCCCAATGCTGATCCGGTAGAAAAGATATCTATCGTGCGCAGAGGACAAGCACTCGGTGTCACGTGGATGATGCCGACAGAAGATAATTATCTGTGTTCTAGAGCGAAATTCCTTGATGAAGTCGTTTCACTCCTCGGGTGAAGGGCATCTGAAGAAATTTTCTTCGGAGAAAATGAAATCACGACGTGAGCATATAGTGATTTTGAAAAAGCTACCGAGATCATCACCAATATGATCGTGAAATACGGAATGGATAAAGAACTCGGTCCGGTGTTGTATGCCGACAAAGCAAATGATGAGTATAAGATGTACAAAGCATACAGCGAGAAGACTGCCGAATTGATTGATAAAAAGATCAAGGACTATTTAAATGATTGTTATGAAAAATCCAAAGCATTGGTTAAGAAAAATAAGAATATGATTGAGCAGATGTCCAAAGTGCTGCTTGAAAAGGAATATCTTACCAAGGAAGAGTTTATGGCTATGATGAAAGATATCAACAAGGTCGATGAATTTATGAAAGAGATAGCAGAGAGCAAAATTCTGCTTGCCAAAGAAGTGCTGAAGAGTGAAAAGAAGAATAAAAAGAATGCTTAATCTTTATCAAAGAATGCTTAATCTTTATCTATGTAAGTAATCGTTTATGGAAAAAATATATGTATTGGATCGGTATACGAGTAAAAATCTTGAAATAGAAGGCATGGGTTCTGCATCTTTTGCTAAACTCAAAGTAGGAGATAAGATAGTCTATAGCGCTCAGGATCAGACGTGAGTGAATAAACTTTCTGTGGGCATATATATCGGGCATTCGATAGAGACAGATAGAAAAGGTTCGTTTGATAGAGTCATGGAGTGAGATGAAAAAGAATTCTTCAATGAGCAGCAAGAGATCGCTTTGGAGATATTCCCTATGTTCAAGAAACTTTTCAAGAAATATTTCTCAGATTCTATTCCCGTGACAGCAAGATATCATGTGTTCTCTGACCAGATTTATTTCTATTTCTATTCTGAAGAAAGGTATGTGTTCTCTGAATTCGTGAAGGAGCTGAGGGAATTGCTTGGGAAAAATATCTTTTTGTTCCAGGTGGGGGCTAGAGATATGGTAAGGATGTTCCCTGGGACTAACTGTATCGTCGGTTGTAATAATATCAATCTGTGCTGCAAGAGCAGTAGGCCGCTTCCAAGCGTCGAGATAGAAAATATCATCATCCAGAATCTTGAATGAAGAGATATAGAAAAACTAAAATGAAGATGCGGTAAACTGAAATGCTGCCTCATCTATGAATTGGAATTGTATCTGGATGAAAGCAAAAAATTCCCGCCGAAATGAACTGTCGTCGAATCCAAAACTGATGCAAATCTCTGCGGTATCACGTCGTCGTTTAATATCATGAATAATGAGGTCACTGTCAGGACTGAAGATGGATTCTCATTCAGGATTCCGCTTGCTCAAATCAAACTCTCTAACAAAAAACTCAAGATAGCTCACAAAGATGAATTGCCTCCTGAAGTTATCCAGCAAAAAGATACTATTTCAGGATAAATTATTATTTATCACTTATCCACTCTCATGTTGAAATTTGGTGTTTCCTTGCGGATCATATTAACCATCGCTCTGTTCGCCTTCCCTGTCTGACGGCTGGCATTTTTTCTTCTCAAGAAAATCTTGAAGGGGAGCGGTTATGTATTGAGTAAAATCTATAGCTTCGGCGCTTTGTACAGGATGAAGAATAAGATGATGGAGCAATGAGCTGCAGAGGTAGAGGATGAGAAAGATGACCTCAAAAAGAAATTGAGTTTTGATAAAAACCTGCCTTTGTTCTCTGCGAATGAACTTTTTAAGTGACCGCATAAATTGGATAAGGAAGGTAATATCAAGAAAAAGAAGATCCTTGAAAAAATCATCTATGAAGCATTGGTTCTCAGAAAGGAATGAAAGCTGGAAGAATATGAGAAGAAAGTCATCGAATGATTGGCTATCCAGCCTGACGATAAAGATCTGAATAAGTTGTTGGCTGATTTTTATTTCAGTATCGGCAATCACAAGAAGGCTTTGTCTCTGCTCAAAAGAATCATCGAGACTGATCCGCATGATCATAAGGCTATCCGACAAATCGGAGAAATCTATCTCATCACTGGTGATTTCGAGACCGCTGAATTGCTCATAGAAAAAGCTATCGCTATTAATCCGTCCAATCCTAAATATTATATGAGTATGGTCGAACTTCTCTACAATACCGAAAGGAAAAGAGAAGCTGTCGACGTCATGGAAAAAGTCGTAAAACTCAGGCCTACCGTATCATCATATCTGCTCACTTTGGCTGATTTATACAACGAACTCGGAGATTCAGATAATGCAAAGAAAAATTATTTCAGAGTCTTGGAATATGAACCATCAAATGAAAAAGCTAAAAAAAAACTTAAAAACCTTGCGGCTATATAAAACTGATAAAAATAGATAAACGCTGTCCGGTAAACACCGAGACCAGGTCGCGATAAAAATGGATAAAAATTGTTTTGAATAATTAAAATTGTTAATCCAATTTTCATCAATCTTTATAGTTACTACCCAAATAAGTCTGAAATGTAATGAGGAATTATTGCGGTAGCAACTATATATGCTTCAATCAAAAATATTTCTTATTTTTGAAGGAGCATATATCAACTTTTAATAAGTTTTATCAGTTGTTTATGATTAAAAAATATTATGAGTTATTGAGTGAATTCATCGCTTTCAAGAGCATCTCTCCTGATAAACATTTTTCTGAAGAGTTAAAAAAAAGTGCTGATTGGTTGGCTAATCTTTTCCAAGATCATTGATTGGACGCTCAGATTATTCATGGATTTGGAAATCCTATCGTGCTTGCGAAACATGACCCCGACGTCTCGGGGCAAGGGTGATCCGGTCTGCCTACCTGTCTTATCTACGGTCATTATGATGTGCAAACTGCTGATATTTCTGAGTGATGGAAACATGATCCTTTCGAGATGGCCTCAGATAAGAAGAAAATCTATGGAAGGTGAGTGGCCGATGACAAGGGTCAGATTCTTATCTATATCTTGACCGTTCTGAGTCTGATAAAAAAGAAACAGCTGTGATATAATGTCATCTTCATGCTGGAGTGAGATGAGGAAATCTGATCTCCTTGATTAGAGAAATTCTTGCAAGGATATAAAGACATGCTGAAGTCAGATTTTGCGTTGATTTCTGATTCTGATATCGTGGGTGATTCTCCATGTATCGATGCGTGATACAGATGAGCTTGTAATGTGAAATTGAAACTCAAAACAGCGAATACTGATGTGCATTCATGAGCATATGGCGGAGTAGTGCCCAATGCCATCCACGAAGCGAATAAGCTTTTGAGTAAATTATTTGACCTCAATAACCGCGTCACGGTGCCGTATTTCTATTACAACGTCGAAGATATTCAGACCGATGTCTTGGTGAAAAACAGAAGAATGAAAGTCGATACAGAAAAGATGATGTTGGATTTTGGTTTCAAAACTATCTTCAAAGATAAAGAATATGATCATCGGACGCAGATAGGATTGATGCCGACGATTCAGGTGACAGGGATCCATAGTGGGCATGTAGGCGAGTGATTTAAAAATGCAATTCCTGCTACGGCCATGATTCATCTCAATTTCAGACTGGTGAAGAATCAACACATTGATGATGTAATGAAGGCGTTTGATCAACGGGTAAAAGCTACGCTTCCTGAATATGTAGATTACGAACTTATCGTCTGTGATAAAGCCGCTCCGAGCAAGGTCGTTCTTACGAGTAAATATCACAAAAAAGCTGAGACTATTTTGAAAGCTTTGCGAGAGAAAGAGGTCTTCTATAAATATTCATGAGGTACTTTGCCGATTGTAAATCTTTTTACTGATATCCTGTGAACTGAAGTCGTATTGATACCATTGGCGAATGAAAATTGTAATCCGCATGGAGTGGATGAAAATTTTGATATTGATTTGATTGAAAAATGATTTGATTTTGCACACGAATTCCTCAAAAAGTAGCTATGGGTGATTAGCTCAGTTGGCTAGAGCGTTCGCTTGACGTGCGAAAGGCCAGTGGTTCGAGTCCACTACCACCCAATTTAAAATCTTTTAATTCTCTAAATATTAGTTCATGAAAGCAGTACTTATTGCCGCAGGGGTTGGGACTAGGACATTGCCTATTACCAAATCTATTCCCAAGGAATTATTACCAGTGGGGAATAAGCCTGTCATCCAATATGTGATAGAGGATTTGGCAAGGAACGGTGTCAAAGATATTATGATTGTCACTTCGCTTTGGAAGAAAGCGTTGGAAGACTATCTCGATAAAAATGCAGAATTAGAAGATATGTTACAGAAAAAATGAAAACTTGAGGCTCTTGAAGCCGTCAGAAAACCTAGAACCTTAGCTAATTATTCTTTTGTCAGACAAGATGAACCTCTTGGCACCGCTCATGCAGTCATGCAAGTAGAACCATGGATTACTGACGATTTTTTCATCGCATTGTTTCCCGACGCTGTCTATCCGCCGAACATGTTTGAGCTTATGTTTAAGAAGCATAAAGAAACTGGTTGAGCTGTCATCATGGTCCATGAAGTGGACCCAGCGAAGGTCTCTAATTACGGTGTCGTCAAACTTGATGGAGATAGAATCGTTGATATGATAGAGCATCCAAAGGTAGGTGAAGCTCCATCTAATCTGATAAATAATGGCGTGTATCTTCTGCCTAAGAAAATCTTTTCTATCATCAAAGAATTACCTATCAGTCCCAAATGAGAATATTTTTTGCCCGATGCTATCAAGGAATTGGCAAAA
>PFWQ01000037.1:0-147 GCA_002791215.1 candidate division SR1 bacterium CG_4_9_14_3_um_filter_40_9 | reverse complement strand
ATATCGAGATATCGGAAGCATCGATCTTTGGTTGAAAGCCAACGCCAAGATGTATCAAGATGGAAAATTGTATGAGTAAGATATTAGAGACCCCACCTAACCTCCCCTCTAAGGGGAGGAATGAAGTCTCCCTTGGAGGGAGATTTA
>PFWQ01000031.1 GCA_002791215.1 candidate division SR1 bacterium CG_4_9_14_3_um_filter_40_9 | reverse complement strand
ATCTCTACCCCGCTAAAGACGGGGCAAGACTCCACCAATTTATCAGATGCTTCACTCCATTTCGAGTTCAACGAGTTTATTCAATTCTCCTGCATATTCCAATGGTAACTTCTTGACTACCGAAGAAAAAAATCCGTTGACGATCATAGAGAGTGACTTCTTTTCGTCCAAGCCACGAGCCATAAAGTAAAATAATTCAGATTCGTTTATTTTTCCAGCTGAAGCTTCATGAGCCACTACTCCGTCGGCGTTGTCACATTGGATAAGTGGAATCGTGTTGGATACGCTTTCGTCGTCAAAAAGTAATGCGTCACATTGTGTGTGATTGGTCGCATTTTCTGCGGATTTTTTGATGATGACTTGACCGCGGTAGGTATTGATTCCACCGTCTTTGGAGATGGATTTGGAAACGATTTTGGAGGAGGTGTTTTTGCCGATGTGGATGACTTTGCAGCCGGTGTCTTGGTTTTGGCCTTTGCCGGCGACGGCAATTCCCAGCATATCTGTTTTGCTATTGTCTCATTTGAGGATAGAGCATGGATAGAGCATCGTAGTGCAGGAGCCGAGATTTCCGTTGACTCGTTCCATGTAGGAATTTTCTTCCACGAGCGCTCTTTTGGTGTTGAGGTTGTAGGTGTTGGTCGATCGGTTTTCTACTGAGGAATATTTCATCTTGGCGTTTTTGCCGACGTAGACTTCCACGAGTCCTGCGTGCAGCGAGGCTTTGTCGTATTTGGGAGCTGAACATCATTCTATATAGGAGCCTTCAGCGTCGTCTTCGATGATGATTAAGGTATGTTCAAATTGGCCACCGGCGAAGGTATTCATGCGGAAATATGCCTGCAAAGGATCGGTGAGTTTGACGCCCTTGGGCACATAAATAAATGTTCCACCGCTCCGGACTGCGCCATGAAGCGCGGCGAATGCGTGGTCGGTCGCAGGGACTAATTTCATAAAATGTTTCTTGACGATCTCGGGATATTTGCGGACGGCTTCCGGCATATCTTCAAAAATGATGCCGAGTTTGGATCGTTTTTCTTTGATCTGGTGATAGACATTGAGCGAGTCGTACTGCCCTCCTGCGCCTGCGAGGTATTTGCGTTCGGCTTCGGGGATGCCGAGTCTTTCAAATTTCTTTTTGATTCCCGGATCCACGTCTTCTCGATTGTTGGCATATCATTGGTAGTCTTGATGTGGTTTGGCGTAGTAGATGATATCATTCAGATTAAGTTTTTCTAAGTTTGGTCATCGGGTGGGGAGAGGAAGATTTCAAAAGATTTCAAAAGATTTCAGACGATGATTCAACATTCGCTGAGGTTCATTTTGAGCTTTGGAAATGGCTCTCACGGTTTCCTCGTTGAGGCCTTTCACGTATAGCTCATAGCGTATGGTATCGTGAGATTCGAGGGTTTGTTTTAAGGTCATGAAGAAATGATAAAAGCCCTACGGGCGATAAAAGCTTCGCGATAAATATCGGATTAACATGAAATGTATAAGGAAAACTGAGAAAAAAGAAAGGCAAATCCTCTGGCTTGCGGTATTACCCCGCCTAACCTCCCCTGTGAGGGGAGGAACAAACCTCTACCCTGGAATGGAACCCTTCTTACCCTAAAGGGCACCGAGGCCTTATCAGGAGACAACATTAATTTATATTTTTCCCTCCTGACTACAGTCCAGCATAGCTGGATAAGGAGGGGGCTACAGTCCAGCATAGCTGGAGACCCGAAGCCTGCCCGACGGCAGGCGGGGGTGGGAGGTTTGAAGTCTCCCTTGGAGGGAGATTTAGAGGGTAAAAAATTAAAAAATCTGCGCCAATAGTTTGGCAGGTGAAAAATCTTTCCGTTTGTTCTTTTTTGAACTCTTCTAATTTTCTCATTATAGGATCGATATTCTCCTCAAGGAATTTTTTTTCTTCAGGGCTTGTTATAAGATGTATCGCTTAAAATATAGTAAATTGTTTTTGAATTTAGAATATCTAAATGATTTACTATATAGTACATTTAAGCCAAAATCTTCGTCGCTTCTGCTCCTAGATTTATGGTGAATGTACTATATTTGGAGTGCCTCTTATAGCGATTTTAAATTAAAAGTCAAATAATGAAAAAGCCCGGGGCGCGCGCCTCCGGACTCTTCCATTGTATACCGCTCTGCGGTATAGTTCTCGCATCCAACCCTGCTATGTTGTATGGATTGGCGGTCAAACTATTACTTATTGCTCTTGGGTGTCTTGATCTTCACCTTCGTTTGAAGATATGCTTTGATCAAGAGGTTTTGTTCTCTGCTACCAATATATTGTTTGATGCCGAGCTCTTCAGCTATCCTTTCTCTATCTACTTCCCAGATGTATCATCGATACTGCACTGCTTTGTGGACCGGGAGTTGATTGATAGATCAGGCGAGTTGGGTATCAGCTTCTATGTCTTGGACAGATTTCGGCGTCACTCTATCAGTGATCTTGATCTTGTTGAGTAAGAAATTTTTGATCAGAGTGTTCTGCTTTAATGTCCCGACATAGTTTTTGATACCGACTTCGTCAGCTAAACGAGTTCTGTCAGTCTTTCGGTTGTATCACCATGCCGTCACCGTGTGTGGTAACGTGGCCTTTTTCAGACTTTTAAACTCTTCCAGAGTTTTCTTTATCACTTTGGTCTCGGTCTTGTCAACCACTGCGGTTGTGATGACTTTGGGTGGAGTGATTTTCGCTCTAGCGAGTTTCATCTTGACGGGTTTCAACATGTTTGTCACCCCTCAATTCTTTGCTTGAAGTACTTGGTCTGTGTTCATGGCCAATAACGATACGTTGGAGACCGAAGGAACACTGACGTGGCTGGCAAGCAATATGTTTGGTAGTAAAGACCCCGCAATACTTAATACAAGTATTCGCAGTAATCTTTTCATGCCTTTTGCTGGTGGTTACGAATTAAAAATTTGGTGTTCGCGTTGTTCTTAAAATCTAGATTTTAAAATACCGTTGTTCTGGTATTCAATTTTTTTTTGTTTTAGACCAGTACTATAATTTTTTTAAAAATAAAGTCAACCAGAAAAAAGAACTATGTCGTGATAGTGCAAATTTCTTTGTCTGCGACGCTTTCTTCATACTTTCTGGCATTGCCCCAGAAAGTATGCAAAGAGGTCTAGCCTTACGCAAACTTGCCAACTCTTTCTACAGACTAGTTATCTACGTTTGTTCTCTCTATCCTCGGTATTTCAATCTAGCTCAAACCCTGCTAAAGCAGGGGCCCATTTCGCTCTGAGATTGAATTGTATCTCGATGATATTGGTGGCTTCGGACAATGGTGCTTCAGGCGCTTTGAGAAAGTAAACAAACCAACCGTGTCTGAAGAAAACTGGAAAGCGTACGCGCTGGTGAAGCGGGAAAGTACGGGTGTGGTCATCTTTCCCAAGGGTTTTTTGCCTACTCTTTTTTTACCTGGCAGAAAAAAAGTAGGGTCGGGCGCGGGCAAGCTTGCCCGCAGTAGGCAGGGCGCAAAAAAAAGAAAATATGTTTTATAGCTTTTCAAATCCTTCCTTTGAAATTTTGGCGATGAGTTTGTGGTCGCCGGTTCTGATGATTTTGCCATCGTCCATGACATAGACGGTATCTATCGGAAGGTGGTCAACTATCTTAAATAAGTGGGTGATGATGATGAAAGAATTCTTCCTGTGGTTGATGGTTTTGATATGTTTGGCAATCGTGTTGAGCGCATCTACGTCCAATCCGCTATCGACTTCGTCCAGGAATATATAGGTAGGCTGGAGTAACTTGATCTGCAAGATCTCAATCTTCCTTCTCTCTCCTCCGCTAAATCCCACATTGAGATCTCTCCGGAGAAATTCCTTATCGATGTCTAATTCTTTGAGTAAGGGTTCGATGATTTTTTTAAATTCTAAAAACGATGTTTTCGTGTCAGTTTTGGTATCGTAGATGGATTTCATAAATTCAAAGACTTTCACCCCTCTGATCTCTGGGATATGCTGGAAAGCCAGAAAAATACCAAGCTGAGCTCTTTCGTTGGCTGGTAGGGCGGTTATATCAACCGCAGTGTCGCGTGATGAGTGATGAGTGTCGAGATTCTTTTTCCTCGTAACTCGTAACTTTCCACTCGTTACTTTATATTTGGGATTGCCCATAATCGTTGTTGCGAGTGAGGACTTTCCGGAACCATTCTTCCCGAGGATGCAGTAATTCTTCCCTTCTTCGAAGCTCAGATTGATGTTTTGGAGAATATGTTTGCCTTCGGCTTCGACGTTGAGATTAATTATTTTGAGCATGGCTTTGGTTTAGATTTTAAATTAGTGATGTATGTATATCGATTACGTACTCAAAATCAATTATCAAAAAAAAAGAGGTCATGGGGACCTCTTTGGGGCATATTGTGATTACTCACTTTCTTTGATGCTATGTTCATCCAAGAATTCTTTATTATCTTCAAAAAATTTCTTCATATTTTCTGGGCTCTTTACTTTGATATATTCCAAGAAACGTTTAGCTACATCTTTCTTTTCTTTCTCGCCCAATGTAGATGTTTCATTGAATTTATCTAATAGATTTTTGTATTCTATATAATATTCAACTCATTGTTTATAATTATCTTCTTTCTTGCCGTACTTCTGGATAAATTTTTCAACAGGCAATCTCTTTTCTCTATTGGCCTTTGATTCAAAGTAGACTTGTTCTCTGGTATCTTCTTTTTTATTGCCTTGAATGTCAGGTTTGATCATCACTACCAACACCTCATCCATTTTTTTGAGTTCTTCATACACATGTGTGTACTGATCAATATCTGATTTCATCTTTTCAATCTCCAATTCTATTTCTTTTTTCTCGACGTCTGTTGTCGCTGCTGGCAAGTAATCTTTTTCTAATTCTTCCAATTTGTCTATGAGCGTATCTATTTCCTCTTCCTTGAAGCGATTCATTTCTTGTTTTCTAAATTCAGCATTTCTGTATTTTTTTCGATCTCCAGGTTTTCTTGTCTTGAGATAGCCTTTGTTAAATTGATTGAGATAGGATTCATAATCAGTGACTTGATTATCTGTTCAGAAATCCATAGCCTCATCCAATTCCTTCACTTTCAGAAATTTTAATCCAAGTGATGTAAATGATATTGCAAGTCGTCTGATAAATCATAAATCACGTTGCTGCGCACAATGAATCGCTTCATGTCTCAAAAATTCTTCATCTTCCAAAGTCTTTGGATCGGAAACCACGATATATTTTCCGAACATACCTCATCATCTGTATGATATCCCCATGAAAAATCTGAAGCTTTCTGTAAATTCCGGATCAACCACCACTTTGACTTTTTGTCCGCTTTCTCTTTCTATCGTATCAATCACTCTTTGCGCTTTAAGAGAAAATTTCAATTTTTCCTGCTCGCAATTATCTAAATATGCTCTATTTCTTTTTGTAAAAAACATTCCTTGTGATGCAAGTTTTTTGATTCTTTTCCCTAGAGACTCTTTGCTTTTTTTTGTTCCTCTTCTGCTTTCTGTTCTAGAATTTTTCCGAATCCTATCTGACCTTCAATTTCTTCAATCATCGGATCTTCTGGAGTAGTTAATCTTCTATTGCTTGCATAGGTAGCCAAATCTTCATTTATAAGCGCATCTTTCGCCAAAAGCGTATCTGCTAGCTCTTTGCTTAGGTTTTCATCCTTTTTACCTGTGCTTTTT
The DNA here is from genome assembly GCA_002791215.1 of candidate division SR1 bacterium CG_4_9_14_3_um_filter_40_9. Lineage (GTDB taxonomy): Bacteria > Patescibacteriota > Gracilibacteria > Absconditabacterales > Absconditicoccaceae > UM-FILTER-40-9. The sequence goes on along the minus strand of PFWQ01000031.1, from coordinate 3,769 downwards.
TCGAACTGTTTTGCTTGAAGAAGAGCTCAAACCGCTCAGTCTACTGTAGTCATATGAAAATGTTAGGAATTAAACGTTTTATTAATCATAACTGTTTTTTCTATTTTGTCAAATTTTCGTTGACTTCTTTTCTCTTTCTTTTTAATCAGAATTTGTTAGTATGGTCGTGCTGATTTTTACATTGTCTTAAAATATATGAAATACGTCTCTACTCTGCTCAAAAAGTTCATTTCTGTAAATGATACTCCGGAAAATATAGCCAGAAATCTGATTCTCAAGACCTGTGAGATCGAAGAAGTCCATACGAGGGTTCTTCCTGAGGCACTTGTCATCGGGAAAGTGAAGGAATTTAAAAAACATCCAGAAGCTGACAAACTCAATGTCTGTCAGGTAGATTGTGGTGCCAAATGAATGTTTGAAATCGTCTGCGGAGGTGAAAATATAGCGCAAAACATTTATGTCCCTGTGGCTTTGCCGAGCTGTTTTCTCCCTGCTATCGGCATCCAGATCGAACCCAGAAAATTGAAAGGAATCACTTCCAACGGCATGATCTGCTCAAAACAAGAACTCTGAATCAACGAAGATAGTGAACTCCACAATATCCGAGTTCTCGCGAGCTCGGCAGTAACGAGTATCGGGTGACGCGTAGCTAGTAACTCGGGACTCGTCACTGAATATGATTTTCAAGACTTGAACGATGAAGACTTAGGTAAACCTTTAAAGGAAAAGTATCCTTGGTTAGAGGGCTATGTGCTTGAGGTCGATAATAAATCATTGACCAATAGGCCTGACTTGACCTGACATTTTGGCATAGCTTGTGAATTGAATGCGATATATGCATCAGTAGAAAGTTGAAAATACAAAGTTGAAAGTAATTGAGCAACTGTTACATTTAATAAAATTTCTGATCGATATAAGCAATTTGCTCATACGAACATTATAGAGACCTTGGATAATTCAGCCAAACTCGACAGGAAAATCGTTAGCAAGACGGACGGTCTCAATAGCTATATTCTCTTGAAAATCAATAATGTGAATGTCGCTCAGAGTAGTTTCTTTACGAGGTTGCAGATGATCGATATGTGATCTGCTCCGAGAGCAAACTGGATAGATTTTTCAAATCTCTTCATGCTTATGACTGGTCAGCCTATCCATTTCTTTGACGCTGACAAAGTAGAGTGAGATGTCATCGTGAGAAATGCCAAAGATAGCGAGGAATTCACGGACTTGTTTGAATACAAACATGTATTAAAAGAAACTGATATCGTCATTGCCGATAAGAAAAAAATCCTTGCTTTGGCAGGAGTGGTCTGAGGATTGGAAAGCGGGATCACTGAATCTACCAAAAATATTCTTGTAGAAATTGCAAACTTTGACAGCGTAGCAGTCAGGAAAACATGAACAAGACTCGGCCTCAGAACTGATGCTGAACTCAGATACGAAAAGAATATCAATCCTGTCTACAGCTTGTATTGTCTCCTCCTCTTCTTGGAAGAATTGAAATACTACAAGAAAGACCTGTGAAACTACAAACTCGTAGGACTTGATTATTTCGCTTCCAAAACCGTAGTCAAAGATATTAAAACACCTAAAAAAGTTACTATCAATTATCAGAAGATGTCAGAATTCATCTTCGGAAAGTCTATCGAAGATCTTCCTGAAGATCGCAAGGATTTTGAAGAACTGGCAAATCTTTATCTGGAAGGGCTTGGATTTGTGCTTGAGAAGAAGTGAAATCGGATTGTGCCATTTTGGAGGTCACCGGATGATATCAATATCACGGAAGATATCTATGAAGAAGTTGCGAGAATCTATGGTTATGAAAAGATAGATGAAGCTCCTCTGCTCTCGGAATTTAAAAATGTACCGTACACTCCGTATGTTAGTCTCAATAGGAAATTGGAGGAAGTATTGGTGAGAAATCTTGGATTTGTACAAACGGAGACCTATCCATGGGTATCAGAAAAAGTAGTGAAAGATTTATGATGAAATATAGAACATCTCTACATGTTACAAAATCCGGTAAATCCAGAAATGTCTTATCTGAGGGGCGATTTGATGTATGAATTAGTTTCTCATACTGCGAGAAATAGTAAATTCTTCGATGAATGTAAGATTTTTGACATCTGAAAGATTCGGCAAAAATCTTCAGTGACGAGTGATGAGTGACGCGTAATTAGTAACTCGGAACTCGATACTGCGAAGCGTTTCGCTTCAGAATTTGTCGACGAACAACGGCAACTCGGACTTATGATGTATCAGAAAGACATAAAACATCGAGACAAGGACCCGATACTTCTCGGTAAAGGCATGGTAAAAACTATCCTTAAAGAGCTCGGCGTAACATGAGAATTGAGTTTCAAAAAAACAGATAGTGCTAATTTCCATCCCAAGAAACAAGCCCAATTGGTCTGTAAAGTCGAAAAGTCGAAAGTCGAAAGTCCAGACGTTAAGACCTGATGACCTGATGACCTGATGACCTGGCAGACTGTTGTGGGATTTGTGTGAAGTTTACATCCCTTGGTTCTGAAGAGCTACAAGATGCCGGAAAATGCGTGAGTCGTCTACGTTTCTCTCAATCTAACTCAGATTCTTCTGTGTCTATGAGCGAGTGAACATGTCTTTACCTATGAAACATTACAAGATCAGATAGTCTATAGAGATTTGTGTTTTGTTATCGATGCGGACAAGGATTTCGGATGAATATTGGAGGCCGTCAAAAAATTACCGGAGATCAAAGATATCGAAGTTTTCGATGTCTACGCCTGAGCGAATTTGGGTGAAGGAAAAAAATCTCTTGCATTCAAGATGAAGATCATGGGTGAAAACTCCGCTAAAGACGGAGCGAGTATGACCACAGAGCAGATTAATGAAATCATGAATAAGGCCATCAAAGCTGGTGAAAGTGCTGGTGGAAAATTGAGAAGTTAGTCAATTATTCATATAATAAAAAGTGGACCTTGGTCTACTTTTTATGTTTTGAAATTATTATGCGGTGTAATCGTCTGGATTGAAATCTGGCTGATTGAACATCTCATTTTTCTTTTTCGCTTGTTCGAACTTTTCTCAGACCTTTAAATCTTGTGTGCGCATTTCTCAAGTTTTGAGAAAGTGGGCGAAATTTTCTGTTTCATTCTCTATTTGTTCTCCTGTCAATTGCATTTGATGGCCTCTAGAAAAAAAATGTTTATAATGATGTAATTCAACATTAAACACCTTTCCTTCTGCAGTAGCTGTGATTACGATTTGAGGAATCGCTGGTCCTGAGAAATAGATATCTAGTATCTCATCCTCTGTTTTCCCTTCGTATCTTTTTTTGTCTGCTTGTATATTCTCCGCAGTATCTTTGAGAATTTGTGCACCATATTTTTTCTTCAATGCTTCTTTTGGTTCGTCTATGGCGATTTTTTGGTATCCCCTTCTTTGATAAGGCGTGACAAGACATTCTGTGCCTATTTTTTCTTGTAATTTTCTCGTCATCATTTGTGCATTCAAGGCAGCAGTATATTTTTCTTTGAAATCAGGCGCATCTTTCTCAGAAGATTTGAGAACCATGGCCAAAGCTTTCCTTTGGATTTCTGTCTCCCCTCTTTGAAATTTACTAGATTCTCTATTCATTTTGTGCCCGGCTGAATCTATCCTTTTGATCATATGTATTGCATATTTAAGATATAAATATTATTTTAATCCTATGCGATGATACATATTTACCGTTAAAAGTCAAATGTTTTTACTGTAAGTGCTCACTATCTTCAGAAAAGTATTTTTC
>PFWQ01000058.1 GCA_002791215.1 candidate division SR1 bacterium CG_4_9_14_3_um_filter_40_9 | reverse complement strand
TCTTATCCCGCAAGCCATGTTTCAAGTGATGCGTAATTCTTCAAGCAGTACACATTCCGTTTCCGGCGATGATGATGGCTGGTCATTTCAAGTCATTTAATTTCTGCGAATCTTCAACGCTCGTCGAATATTCCAATTCCTTAAATTCAAAAGCATTTGGATATTTGTGTAATGCTTCCTCGTCATAAAGTTCGGTATGTTTCTTGAAAATTTCTGTCGCTTTGATGGAAAGCGGACTATCGAGAAATATTTTTTCTGCGGGGAATTTTCTTTCCGTGATGAGGATGTTGTAGAAGTAGAGGAGCTCTTGTGTCCTTTCTACGGAAAACGATGGGATGAACAGCTTCCCTCATTTTTTGAAAGTTTCGTTGGTATATTTGGTGAGCAATTCTTCTTTCCCGGCAGTGTCTTCGTGTAATCTATCTCCATAGGTTGATTCCATAAACAGATAATCTGCATCAGCGATCAAGGTCGGATCCTGGATGATGGGCGTATTCCATTGGCCGATATCTCCCGAGAAAACCAGCTTCGTTTTTTTCCCTCCGTCTTGGCGGACAAGCTCTCCTTCTGTTACTCGTACTTCAATACTTGCAGAGCCCATGATATGACCGGCATCTACGAATCTGACTTCAACTTGGTCGCCTGCCCCGCTGTTCGGGTTAGCGGGGGTGATTTTAATCGTCTTGGCATATTCTACAGTGCTGAAGAGCGGCATGCATTTGGCAGCATCTTCCTCGGTATAGAGCGGAACTCTAGGTGGCAGATTCTGTCTTTGTCTTCTCTTGTTTTCTTGTTCGATATTTTTTTTCTGGATTTCTGCACTATCTTCAAACATGATATCACACAGATCTTTCGTCGCAGAGGTCGTATAAATTTTGCCTGCGAAGCCTTGTTTAACGAGTTTCGGTATGAGTCCGCAATGGTCGATATGTGCATGTGTCAGCAACATGAAATTTATCTCCTTAGGATCAAAGCGAAAGGGTTCATAATTGAGTCTTATGACTTCTTTGGGCCCTTGAAACATTCCGCAGTCTACGAGGAATTTAAGGTTTTCAAGCTCGATGAGATAGCAAGATCAGGTTACGATTTTTGCCGCTCAGCAGAAGGTAATTTTCATAGGGTTTGTGGTGAAAATAAATAATTGGTTTGCCTGCCCCGATACGTCGGAGTCATTGCGAGCACAGTGTGGCAATCTAGACCATTTAATTATACTCAGAAACGTAAAAAAAGCAAAAAATCAACCAGTAAATTTTGTAAGGCAAAATTTGCAAAATTTCGCATTTCAGTTATAATTGAGATGTGCCACAAGCCATTCATTTAAAATCTATCATTTAAAATTTAAAATTATTATTTTATGCTCAATTCCACGGACGTGATCAGCTACAAGAAGAAAGGCTACGACGGTGCCAAATACATCAAACTTCAGCAAGAGAAAATCCTTGAAAGAATAGGCAAATTTTCCAATTGAAGACTGTATTTGGAGATTGGCGGAAAATTTATGTACGACCAACATGCTGCGAGAGTGCTTCCGTGATTTGACCCCGAAACCAAGAAGCAGATTTTTATGTCTCTCAAAAATCAGGCTGAAGTGCTTTTCTGCGTAAATGCAGACGACATCATAGAAAACAGACAACTTTCCAATGAAAATATCCCTTACAAAGACTACGTGAACAAGATGATTAGGGGCATAGAAGCCGCTCTAGGTCTCAGACCGCACATCGTCATCAATAAGATCGATACGACTTCTATGTACGATATGATTTTAGACTTTGAAAAGGAATTTCAACGTAAGAATTACAGAGTTTGGGAAAGATACAAGATCATGGGCTATCCACACAATCTCAAGTCTGTCTTGAGTGAAGATGGCTATGGAAATGATGATCATATTCCGCTTACCAAAAACTTAATACTGGTCACCTGAGCCGCGTCCAGCAGCGGGAAGATGTCCACCTGCCTTGGACAGATTTATAACGATCACGAAATCTGAATTGAATCTGGCTATGCAAAATATGAAACTTTCCCTATCCGAAATATTCCATTGGAACATCCGATAAATCTCGCCTACGAAGCGGCGACTGCCGACATCGGCGATTACAATATGCTCGATCCTTACTATAAGAAAGCTACCGGAAAAGACTCCGTCAATTACAATAGAGACGTAGAAGCATTTGAAATTGTGATGGATATTGCAAAGCAAACTGTGAAGCCAGATAACTTTATGAACAATTACAAATCACCGACCGATATGTGAATTTCCACCGCTGGTTTCGCCATCACCGATGATGAAGTTTGTTGCGTAGCTTCGCTTCAAGAGATTAGAAGAAGAAAATGACGATACCAACAACAGATAGATAGAAAAGAGGGCGAACAATCTCGAATTTCTAGATGTGATGAATTAGAAAAAAAATGCTTAGAATATATTAAGGAGAAGAAATACAATGAAAATTTAAAAATTGACTAGTACCTGTCATTGCGATGGACGAAGCAATCTAGGTGCTGTTGTCAGATTGCCACACTGCGTCCGCAATGACGACAACCCTATTTCCTTTTCTTCACCAATTTATCCGTAAATAGGATCCCATCGAGGTGGTCTATTTCATGTTGGATGACAGTCGCATTGAAGTCCTTAAATTTTTTCTTTTGTCTGTGCCCTTTGATATCAGTGTATTCCACGATAAGACTTTTATGTCTTCTTACTTTACCTTTTTCATCAGGCAAAGAGATACAAGCCTCTTCAGAAAGAATGCAGTCGGCAGAGATTGCAGTGATATTTGGATTGATCATAATAGTTTCGTCTATGATGACGTCCTTGCCCTTTTTTTCTCCCCGCTGGGTGGTAGCAATTATCCTGATATTCTTACCAACCTGGGGAGCTGCAAGTCAGACTCCTTTGTTTTTGTACATCAGTCTTACGAGGTCTCCTGCAAAGTGCATGAGCTCTTCATCTATTTTTTCGATTTTGTCAGAAATAGTCCTTAATATAGGGTTATTGGTTCAAGTTTGGATGATATATTTTTTTCCGGTCATAAATGAACAGAATGAATAAAATCGGTACACGGCACACGGAAAACGTGATACCTTAGCCATTATCCGTTACCCTTAGAGTGTAAGTCGGCTTCTCTTGACACTTTTAAGCTTCATTATGAACTTAATGATTTTATACTTGAAAATCAATACCAAAAGTCTATATATTTAGATACACATTCAACCACACTCAATTTTTTGTATTGTGGAGAGATGGCAGAGTGGTTGAATGCAGCTGCCTTGAAAGCAGCCGGTCCGTTTCACGGACCCGTGGGTTCAAATCCCACTCTCTCCGCCATTTATATTTTGACCTTTGTATGACCCCTCACAAGCAAGTCTTTTGAATGAAGTTTGTCATTACATTAGTTTTTATCGTATCTCTAATCTTCGTAATCGCTTACGCTGATAAATTTGCAGAAGCTAAACAGGAGTTGGCGATAAGTCCTACATTCGTCGGACTCAACGATTCCAATTCTCCTGAAATCAATCTGGACGAAATCGCAAGCGTAGAATTGGATGCAAACGATAAATGAGTCATTAAGGTTAAAGTACAACCAGGAGACACCTTGGACAAAATCGCAAGAACATTTGGTTCAACGATTTCCCATATCAAGAGCGTGAATCATATCACCGGTCCTATCAGACCAGGCGATACCTTGATGATAACTGATGAAGAAAAAGGATTCGTATATTCTATACTAGAAAAAACAAATATAATGGTATTTGCTAATCAATACAATCTGAATCTAGAAGACTTGATGACACTAAACTATATGATGTGAGATTCGACAGAAGTCTTGCAAGCAGGACAGGAAATCTTCATACCTATTACTGTGGAAGATGCCTATAATAAAGGATTGTTGGAAAGACCAGCACCGGTAATTATTACCAAGACAAGCACCAACAAAAGACCGACGATTACCAAACCTCAATGAACCAGCATAACGAGGATTTCTACTTCTTCGAGTAGCCAAGGCGAGTGAACCAAATCAAAGATATTATCCAAACGGATATATAAGAGTAATGTCATCAACGGATTTTATGCCGGACAGTGTACGCACTACGTAGCGATGATTACTCCTGCATTGTTCCCATATAAAGATGCGATTCACCAGACAAGAAAAATTACAGGAAATGCAGGTCAGCGGTGTGACAGCGCAAGAAAGAATGGATATTCAGTATGATCCAAACCATCAGTAGGAGCGGTTGCTGTGTATAGTGCCGGATGAGGTGTTTCCTATGCGGGACATGTAGCAAAAGTAGTAAGCATCAATTCAGAGAATGCTGAGATGGTTGTCGAAGAAGCGAATTATATTACTAAATGAGTCGCTGATAGACGTGTCGAGAGCACCAAAAGCAAAAGCATAAAATGTTATATATATCCAGGGAGATAAAGAATTAAAAAATATTAACTGAGTGAACTTGGACTAAGTTTTACTAAGTTCACTGTTTTTACTAAGTTTACTATTTTACAGCTATGAATTTCCAACAAAAAAATCTGTATCATAATCCAAACAACATAGTGATGGGAAGCACATTCCATAGTACACCGCATAAGCCATCCGGTCCTCTCAAGAAGAAGATAGTATATGGATTGTTGATTACGGTATGATTTTTTTGTATCGTCGGAGGATTCCGATTTACAAAAAATGTGCTTCAAGATTTGCCCGATGTTTCCAAGATCAAAGATATGGTATTTTCTCAAGCGACAATCATCACCGACAAAAATGGTGAAGAGTTATACAAACTCTTTGAAGAAAATAGGCAGTATATCGATTTTTCAGGCATCTCGACCAATATGGTTAATGCCATCATTGCAATAGAAGATCAAAGGTATCGGGAACACAATGGACTCGACCCCATGGGTCTCGTCAGAGCGGGAATCACCAAATTAATCAATCCAGGCTCAAGAATGGGTTGAGCGTCTACCATCCCTCAACAGTTAGTAAAAAATCTTCTTCTGACTAATGAGAGAAAAGTAAGCAGAAAATTAAAAGAGATAATTCTGACCAGTAGGCTCAGCGACGTATTGGAAAGTCAGATCCATCAAGAAATGGGAGGTCTGAATGCGACAGAATTGCGCAAAGAAATGAAAGACAGGACGCTTGAATTATATCTCAATTATATTTCTTTCGGAAATAATGCATTCGGAGTCGAAGCGGCATCCAAAACGTATTTCGGTAAGTCGGCAATAGATCTGACAGTATTGGAATCATCTATTCTTGCATCACTACCCAAGGGTCCATCACTCTATGATCCCTACAAAAATCCAGAACTGCTTATGTGAGAATTTGCTATCACTGACGTCTATGGTAACCCTGTAGCTTTCAGCGGTGATGTAAGAACATCAATCATAAATAAGATGACAAGCGTCTTGCAAGCAGCAGATCTCTCTGACAAAAAATCTGACAATTCCTTCATAAAATTTCTTAATGGAATCGGATCATTCAGTCTCAATATCGGCGGAATAAATGTGAAGGTACAATACACCAATGGTCGTAAAGATCTCGTGTTGACGAGAATGTATGAAGATAGTTATATCACTCAAGACGATCTTAAGGCTGCATTTATCGAAGGGATGGGCTACGGATTAAAGGCCAATACTTTCCCTATCACTGCGCCGCATTTCGTTCAATGGATTATCCAAGAAGCAGAAAAAACTATCGACAAAGACACCTTAGCCAAATGAGGATTTACTATCAAGACTACGCTCGATCTTGAAATGCAGAAGCTAGCAGAGGAGGCTATCACCTCCAATGTTGCAGTCTTGCAGGAAAATGGTGCAAACAATAGTTCCATGGTCTATCTCGATTCGCTCAATGGTGATGTGTTGGCATACGTCGGATCGATAAATTATTTCGATGAGCAGATCAAAGGACAAAACGATATGGTCCAGAGACCGAGACAATCAGGTTCATCTATCAAACCATTGATTTATGCATTAGCGCTTGAAAAATTAGGCTTATCAATCGATAGTCCTATCTACGATATCCCATTCAAGATTGGACCAGACAAACCAAATAATGCAGATGATAAATTTGAATGAGTCATCCCATTAAAATTCGCTCTCGGTCATAGTAGAAATATTCCATCAGCAAAAATCGCATTAGCACTGGGAGGAGAAGAAGCTATCAAACCATTCCTTCAAGACCTCGGACTCAGCGGAGTAAAAGATAATGTACAATATGGATATACGATCGCCTTATGAGCAGCAGAAATCACTATGCTCGATCTGGCAAATGGATACATGCATCTTTCTGCGCAAGGCAAGCCCGCAAAGATCGATCCTATTCTTGAAATCAAAGGAAGGGATGGTACACTCATCTACCAGAAAAAAGTAGTGATGCAGAAAGAGATAGTCAAACCATGAGTAGCATATCTACTTTGGAAGATACTTGCAGATCCTGCTAATAGGATTCCAGGATGGATAGGAAAATTCAATGTGTCATGACTTACCTACGCACTCAAATCCGGAACATCAAACGCCAAAACTGATAGAGGCAATCGCCCAAGAGATGGATGGTTGGTAGCATATACGCCAAGCAAGGTCGCTATGTTCCGAGCAGGAAATGCAGATGGAACGCCGATGAACGTCAATGCCTACGGTGGAACGATTCATGCCAATCCGATAAAGAAATTCTTATGAGGGCTAGTGAAAAATAATTACATTGCCAACGAGACAATGAAATCTGTTGACACAAGTAGCGTACAGATTTCCAAAATATCTGGTAAACTTGCTACGGCCGATACGCCTTCAGAATTCGTCGTCAGCTCGATAGCATATGCCGGCGGTCCATGATTCGCAGAAGATGCAGGGGCAAGTAAGATACAATATGATAGCGCGTGTGGCGGCATGCCAAGCTCACTCACTCCACCGCAAGAATTGAAAGATGGATATCTGATAACACCGACGACCTTCATGCCAGACAATATGGATTTACAAGAAATCACTGATTGGTACAAGATATGATCAACGCTTACAGGGCAGAAAAAGGATGGCACTCCAAACAACGTCAGTGGCAATGTTACCTATACATATCGCAATGTGTTCGTAGAAGCTCCTTCTCAAGCATGTGCAGATAGAGAACTCAAAGAAGATCCAAATATCAATGTACAGATTACTCAACCGAATGGCGGAGACGTATGAAAAAATTTCTCTCTATCATTCAACGCTCAAGGTCCAAAAAATATAAGAAAAGTTTCGGTCCTGATAGACGATGTATTCGTGACTTCATTCAGTTACGTAGGTCAGACCAAGAATATAAGCAAGACAGAAAACGTACAACTCTGAACCTGAATCAAAGACGGAGAACATACGCTCAAAGTGATTGTCTTCGATTTCGCAGGATATTCCAACAAGGATGAAACGTCGATCACGATTGTGAAAAAAACAGATACACAGCCACCGGTTCTTTTGGAAGATGAAATCAAAGTCGTGAAGCAAGGTAGCGGCACCTACCAAGTGACATTAAAGTTTAGTGATGATTCAGGAGTAGAAAATGGAAAGATTGTAAACAATGGTACTACGCTCAAAGAATTTGAATGAGCTACGGTCACGTTTATTACGGAAACGTTAGTCCCTGTATCCATCACTGTAGCAGATACCAATGGCAATAAGCTAGAAAAATCAGTCGATCTTTCTACATATATACAACAATAATTACAATCCGTCATTGCGAGGCACGAAGCAATCTGAGTAATTCATTTCAATATAAGAAAAAATCCTCCTAGACCCCGACTATTCAGGGTGACATGGGAGGATTTTTTATTGATATATTATTGCAACAAATTCCCTGGGAAGTTTCCATTCAAAATCACAAATGGAACAAGAGAGGTGATTCATCATGTGCTGCATGGAGTGCCATCGCTACCTGAGCCGCTAAACGCGCAGGTCCAGATGAACGTATTTTCTAGATTGATCCGATGTTCGTATGTGCCGGTTCCAAACAATGCGTTGACTTGATCCTTCCTTCCTTGCGATGGTTCGCTCGGCGAATTAAGGCTGACCACCTTGCCTTCTATATGAAGTTTATGATTGAATCCTGTCATACCTCCACCACCGGTTCCGATGATGAGTCCATAAATGATGAAATTCCCTTTGAGATACATTCATTGGGTTATTCAGTTTGACGAGACGGGGAATCAATCAACATTAAATCGTACATACGGAGGGACGGCATTTGTGTTGATAAAGAGATTACCTTGGTCGATAAATATTTCTACTGGACCATAGCCATTTTGCATAGTTCCTGTCAATGTAACATTTGAATTATTTTGAAGGACAAGCGTTTTATTCTGATATTTCATTCCGTCAGTATTCAAATTGATTGTTAGATTTGGAGAGTCTTTGATGCAGATTATGTTGCCGTTGACAGCTGGTAATTCAGTTAGTGGCTCAGTGTTCCAGGCCCTTCCTCTACACAGATTCTGTGCGTTTTTTCTTGCCAGATTTAATATTGTTGAAGAATTTATTTCTGTACCTCCATAGATGACAGTTCTTTTTTCTGGATTGCCTAGGAGTGAAAGTCTTTGTTGGGAGTTGATGGATTTGGAAAGTCCTACGGTTCATTGGATCAGAAGTTTCCAAAGGGTATCTTGAGCAGTATCGATTCATGAAGCGATGAAATCTCGTCCCGTCGATCACGGATTAGTAGATACGATAGTTATACCGGAGATGATGAAAGCGTCATTGATGCTATTGTCGCCTGTATTCAAAAAAGTGATTAGATTATCATTTCCCAAAAGTTTTCCTCATACGAATCCTATGCCGCCATTGCTATCATAGATATATCATAGTGGAGTGGTATTGTTGAAATACTGAAAATTATTCGTCAATCAGGTCATCATCGCATTCGCTGGATAGTTTAATTTCACGCCTGCGGCCAAAGAAGATGTGATCGCAGAAGAATCACCGCTGAGTGTATATTCTATATAGCCAAAGATACTATAGATGTCCCCCGAACCTACGCCTCAGACGAGATTCGTACAGTCCCTGAAAAATCATCCAGTCATCTGCAGATCAAAATATCCGGTAGAAGTAGCTCTGAGCATAGTGAGCGATGCAGTATCCAATGGCCGCATTCTAAGCCCTCTTTGATTGTTATAATAAATTCCCCTGACTTGCGTCATACAGGATTTTTTTTCATAGGTTATACCGGTACTGTGTTCGATGATAAATCATGTAGAAAGATTTTTTGCATCCAATCGGAAAATAGCTCCGCCGAAATCATTCCCCGGACCGATAAAATTCACTTCGGAAAATCTTTGCCTGAGAGATTCGACATTGATATCTGTAAAATCCAGAAGAAAGGAATTTGAAACACTATACACCAGAAATCCAATCGCGACGAGTCCTACCGCCCATGCAAATTTTTTCATATTTTTTGTTTGAACACGATAAATACATATTTGTATACT
>PFWQ01000054.1:10821-14439 GCA_002791215.1 candidate division SR1 bacterium CG_4_9_14_3_um_filter_40_9 | reverse complement strand
TACTTTAGCTGAAGCTCAGAGTTCTCTTACTGGTACGCGGTACAATCATCGATTTTTGAGAGTGAGAGCGTCTGATAGACCTACTTTAACAGGCACATCTAGCGTGGCAATTTTGTATTGTGCATGATCAGGAGCCATAGCTAATGTCGATATTATGAACCTAGACTGATATTCCAATGCTCCTTATAACACCGAATATCATTTCTCTGGAACTACCTTATTTGTCAGCGGCTACAACACATACAATCTAAGCGGTGTAATTTATCTCAATAATAATATTTATATATTCAGAGATTTGACTGGTGGAATAGAATATGTCACTGGTAAATACATTGCATATCCTCAAATCAACTGGACGAGAGATGCTATCATCACTGGGACAATCACTATCACGTGAGGATATATCACTGGAGATAATGCTTGAATATTTAGTGGGCCTGTCATTGAACTTGGATGAGGAAGGAGAGTGTATACTTATGCGTCTGATATAACCTGATTTGATATCTTGATCGAGAATAGATGGAATGACGCGAGCGGCTGAACCGTTGATCCGGCGTATTATCAGACATGAATAGTCAGATTCAATAATTCTTGGATCGATCTCACGCCTCCTGATATGACAGGTGGCAACAGCTGTCAAAGCCCTCATATAGGGACTATCATCCTTGAGTCTCAATTGACGTGATATGGAGAAAATTTTACTGGCAATCTGACATATCTGACTTGAGATGATGACACATTTATCATCACTGCGATTACTACTGGAGCCGCATTCACTTCATTTGGCGATAATCAAGGCAGTTGAATTGTTCTTTATGATATCGATGCTAATAGCTGAACATATGTATTGAGTTGAGCTATCACCTTTACAGATAATCGAAGCGGATATATTCATTTCTACGATAGAGCCGGCAATACATGATCCATCTTTATAGAAACTACATGTATCCAGTGAGTTCAAACAACGGTTTATGCGATCCCAGGATATCGTGATGTCGATAATTATGCATTCACGGGAACAGTAAGCATCTTTACGCTTAGTTGATGAGAAGGAACATTTTATAGCAGTTATACAGGTGCATTCAGCAATACAGGGATAGGTCAATTCGTTCTTGATAAGCCACTCTATGGTCAATCTATCGGTGTGGTGCTCCAATCGACCATGCATCTTCCAGCTATGTGATTTACAGGTACATTGACTGAAACTGGCACAAACTTCTTTGACTTTACCGTATGGACCGGAAGAGGCATCGAATATACGACTTCAGGATGGTTTGATTATGTAGATCTATGAGCTATCTGAATCAGATCATTGCTAGTTCCTTGAGATGTATTCAAATCTGACAATGTGGGTACTGGTTCAATCATCAATGCGTTTGATATGGAAAGGATAAATGAAAATCTTACCTTAAGTGATGCGGATAAACATCCTGAATATGACTTTGATGATAAGGACGGCATTATTTCATCATTTGAACAAGCGGTGATTATCCAAAATCTTCAAAGACAAGGCTGGGACCTCGATTTGGATAAGTTTGGCGGACTTATTTATACATGATTTTAAATGATAGATTTTAAATTTTAAATATCGATAACAAAAATGTTTAATACAAAAAATCTAATAAAAACTGTTTTATTGTTCGGTTTGTTGACTATTTCATCACGGTGATCTACTCATGCAGCTAAGCTATCTTTTTCTCCTTCGAGTGGGACTTTTATTTACAATTGTCCATTTACAGTGGATGTGATGGTGGATATGGAAGGAGCAGATACTACCGCAATGGATTTGAAACTTTTGCTCGATCCTTCGAGGTTTTCCGTGATGAATTTTGATGGACAAGGAGGATTATTCAGGACCTATACTAAACCAAAATATGTAACGGTCAGAAGAGGTGATTATGTAGGCATAGATATGCTCTATGTATTTTTCTCCACCTTCACTCCGTCAATAGGAGTACAGTGAGCTGGTAAGATATGAACATTGACCATCATGCCTCATCAATGAGTATGGGAAATGCCGTTAGGATTCTATTATGTTCCTGGCGATAAGGGTGAAGATAGCAATATTCCCGTCATGTCTGGCTCAGAACTGGTTGATGGTATCGACGGAGTAGGCAGCGCATATTTCACTTTCAAAGAAGGTGTGTGTGATTATCATGGTGCCGCTGAGTATCTAGTCACCAAATGAGGAGAATTTGAAATTGTGAAGAATGAACAAATCACTGAAGGCGAAACCCCAGGTCTAATAGCTACAATAGCAGAATCAAATCTGATTCAAAAATATGGACGATACATCCTTCTTGTGATAGTGCTTGTTGCATTGATTGTAGTATTGAAGAAACACAAAAATAATAAATAAAACTATTTAGTGTTCTGGCAGATTGCCACGTTTCGCTCGCAATGACGCCAGTATCAATATTAAATAGCAAAAATGTCAAGTCAATGTGCTTTGCATTCCCCGATCGAACCGGGGTAAATTTGCAAATTTCGCAAGTCTGCATATAATTATAAAGCTTTAACGCTTTATGATTTTGTATGTGGAAATGGTTAAAATATAGTATTATGTTTTCATTGTTATCAATCAGCACTGTTTGGGCGGGGAGTATGAAATTTTTTCCTGGTACCTGAGATATGTGAATGTATTGCTGGAATATCTGAAATGTTGTGGTAGATACAAATTCTTCTTCCATATATGCCATAGATTCCAAGATATTTTCCCACGATATTGTTTTCAATGGCTCGCTTCCTACGCTTCCTTTTGGTTTGTATGCCCGTTTGTGATCATGAGGAACTACATTGAAAGCAATGGATTCTTATGCCACATGATTTTCATATATGTATACCAATCGGTATGCTAACAATCTAGCGCAACTATTGAACACATGAACGGCTGTGCTCTATTCATTTTTGTTTACTAATACATGATCTCAGCTTACGTGATTGCTTGATTTCTATTTTCTCTCTTGAGAGAATGGAGATGACAGCAATATGCAGTCTGGAATTGTGAATGGGATGAGTGATATCCTCAATGAAGTGAATTCAGGATTTTATAATTTTTTGCCGAGGCCTTGTGTGATGGATGTAAATCCGCCCCTATTCAACGGCTATGTGAGTGGCGCTTCTTATATCTGGAGCACTGATGCCTGATTCTATTTCACGATATACGATTTTACATGAGCTCATATAGTCAATTATCGATTTCAATCTGGCAGCATCGATACGGGTAATTTGATCAATTATGTACGAGTGCCATCTGGTAGTGGAATTGACAATCAAAATGGCGTAAACTCCGGCAGCATAAGGGTTTATTTATCGTGAATCGCTAACATAACTAATTGAAATCTACTCGCTCCTGTCACGCTCGCCCTTAGCAGTCTGGATTGTAGTTTCTCTTATGCTGGACCATGATATCCTTTGACTCGGAATCGTAATGTTAGATGATACACATGTTTCGTCCCATTTTCTGCCCTTACTTTTGACGCTGGTCAAGTCGTTCAAGTCGTTATCTCTTGAGCAGATAATGCAAATTTTTATGGTCAAACACATACAGGCTCTATCGTCTTTACGTTCTCTTATGCCCCAGCCCCTTTCATTCCAGGCGGAGGAGGATGAGGCGGC
>PFWQ01000054.1:4786-10782 GCA_002791215.1 candidate division SR1 bacterium CG_4_9_14_3_um_filter_40_9 | reverse complement strand
ATCCTTATTACCATGAGCAAATCTGAGTTGAATTGATTATTCTCCAAGTTATTATGATGAAACGTGTGAGGGAGCTGTTCATGAAGCCGCACCATTGTGTCCTGTGGAAGATTCATCATATGACATATATAGCGAAGAGATGATTGATGCTTTCCAAGAAGCCTATGGTCTTGGCATAACCAATAAATGTCCTATAGAAAACGCAAGATTGAATGATTTCATAAAAAGAAAGGAA
Source organism: candidate division SR1 bacterium CG_4_9_14_3_um_filter_40_9 (assembly GCA_002791215.1). Lineage (GTDB taxonomy): Bacteria > Patescibacteriota > Gracilibacteria > Absconditabacterales > Absconditicoccaceae > UM-FILTER-40-9. The sequence continues at coordinate 10,547 of PFWQ01000054.1, read as the reverse complement.
CTCGTAAAAATGCTGGTTTTCTTCTCCGTAAAAGTACTTGGAGTGACACCTGATACTACCAAAATTGGATGTGACCAATATGCAGATATGCAAAAGGCCTCAGATGAAATGAAATTTTATACCAAGATATGATGCCAGCTTGAAATTATGTGAATGCAGCCCAATGGAGTAACTCCTATGAAAAACTTCTATCCTGACCAATACGTTACAAGAGCCCAATTCGGTACCACTTTATCGAGATTGATTTTCGGCAGAAGATTCAACGGAGAAAAACCATATCGATACACTCGGCACCTAGCAGCGCTGAAAGAATTTAATATTATTAAGGTGATCACCCCTAATCTAAAAGAAACGAGATGATTCGTGATGCTTGTGTTTAGCCGTACTCGTGCAAGCTGATTAGTAGAAGAGTTCCGTCTTTCTGCAGCCGCGAAGAATGGGGCGATAGCGCTTAAATAAGTCTTTAGTCGATAGTCTTTAGTCTTTAGCAGAATTATTAAAAACGCCCTTTTGGGCGTTTTTAAGTTTTCACATAGGAATTTCGAAAATTCCTATTCAGCTTTGCTGGATATACAGCAAGCTGTATTGTTCTCGCATCCAACCATTGTTGGCGGTCGAACAAAAAACGACGTTGGACTTCTTTGGGAAGTCCCGGCGTCTTATTTTAGAAATTAATCTTGCCAATGATGTTGTCAGTCAATCTCTGTCCATATCTTATATTTCTATTGAGCTATCTCAGAAAGTATTTCTAAAATATAGCATACCAACCGCCTACTTTTAAAAAAGAGGTGTTTGAGATAGAGATTAAGCCATTCATCTATACTTTCCAAAATCATCGAATATAATTGACTTTAATGCAAAAAATGCTGGTAGATTGCTTCACTTTCGTTCGCAATGACTCCGACGTTTCGGGGCTGGCATATCAGCGTTTTTTGAAAATAGATTATTTCCCTTTCTTCATGATTTGTTTGATTAGTTTTGGCTCGATGGTATTTTCGATATATCTTTCCAATGGTCTCGCTCCGAATTGCGGTTCGTAGATCTTTTCGATGATTTCTTGGATCTTCTTCTCTGAGAATGTCGGCAATTTCACGGTTTCATTCGTTTTCCATGCGGTCATGAGATCTTTGATCTTCAATTTCAAAATAGTTCCAAGATCTTTCTTGCCAAGATGTTTGAAGATGATCTTATAATCAATCCTATTCAGTAACTCTGGAGATAAGAAGTTCTTTAGCTCTTCTATGACTCTTTCCTTGATGAGTTCAAATTGCTTGTTATCCATATCTTTCTTGTCGCCAGTAGCGAATCAGATTTTACTTTGCTTTTTTCAGAATTCTTCATTGCCGATATTTGATGTCATGATGATGATGATATTTTTGAAATCTATCAGTCTGCCTTTGGCATCTTTGAGCTGCCCTTCATCAAGGATCTGTAATAGGATATTCAATACATCAGTCGCAGCTTTTTCTACTTCATCCAATAAGAGCACGCAATATGGTTTTCTTCTGATCGCTTCTGTAAGATTCCCTCCTTCGTCATATCATACATATCCGGCGGGGGAACCTATCAATTTGGATACTGAATATTTCTCCATGAATTCTGACATATCGATCCTGATCATTGCTGTTTCGTCTCCGAAATAATCTTTCGCGATGAGTTTCGCTAGATATGTTTTACCGACTCCGCTTGGTCCGAGGAACAAGAATGAACCGATTGGTTTCGCTTTGTGCATGACGGATATCCTGCTTCTGGTAAGTGTTTTCACAACAGCATTGACTGCTTCATCCTGACCCATGATTTTGGTTTTGAGATCTACGCTGAGTCTGTTCAGTTTTTCTATTTCGGATTCGTTAACGATATTTGTCGGAACGCCTATTTTGTCGGCCAAAACGTTGCCGATATCTTCTTTGGAGATTATCATCCTCAGATGAGTAGGAATATTTTTGTTGCTTCTGATCTTCAGCATCTCCTGTTTCATCTTATCTTCCTGTTCTTTGAATTCTGCTGCTCCGAAATAGTCCTGTTTCTCTATGGCTTCTTCAATCTGTTTCTCTATTTTGTTAATCTTGAGCTCAAATTTTTTGTATTCTTCGTCATTATTCAATTTTTCAGACATAGTGGATTTTTTTGCACATGCCTCATCGATAAGATCCAGAGCTTTATCTGGAAGATATTTATTGAGCATATATCTTTTGCTGAGCGTGACTGCTGCTTCTAATGCAGCATCAGCAATCTGTACGCCGTGGAAATCTTCATAGGTTTGTTTAAGTCAGAGTAATATTTCTTTGCTCATCTCATTATTCGGTTCATTCACTATGACTTCCTGGAATCTTCTTTTGAGCGCCGCATCTTTTTCTATGTATTTCTGATATTCATTGAATGTCGTCGCTCCGATAAGCTTGATCTTGCCTCTGGAAAGCAGCGGTTTGATCATCTGTGCTGCATCGTTGTTCTCTTGTCCTCCTGCACCGATGATGGTGTGGATTTCATCGATAAACATGATGATATTATTTGTCGGATCCATCGCTTCTTCGAGGATTGATTTCATTCTCGATTCGAATTCACCTCTATATTTTGTTCCTGCTACCAATGTTCCCATGTCCAGCAAGAAAATTCTTTTGTTCTTCAACTTATCTGGCACCAATCATTGATTGATCTTTTGCGCTAATCCTTCCACGATAGCCGTTTTACCAACTCCTGCTTCTCCGATAAGGAGAGGATTATTTTTGTTTTTCCTCAAAAGCGTGTAGATCATCTGATTGATCTCATTTTCTCTTCCGATGATCGGATCGATGAATCCATCTTTTACTTCTTTGGTCAAATCTGCACCGAAGTATTCGATAGTCATCTTTTTTTCTTCTTTTTTATTGGTTTTTGCTGTGTCGATAACCGAGGTATCGTTTTTGTCTGCGATTTCGCTGTCAACTGCGTCGAGAAACATATTGAGGTTGTCCAGAGTTTTGATGTTTTGGATCTTGAGCATTTTCACGTTTTTGGAATCTAAATGTAGTCTAGTGAATAGTTTATTCAATATCTCCAAAAATGCAAACAATCAAATCTGATGTACGAGTGTGTTTTGTATGATGTTTCGGCAGTTCTTCTTTAGCTTTTCAACGTTTAGCTGGCACTCTTGAAAGTATCATTCTAAATCACTTGATAAATCTGATAATGAAGCATATAATAGCACTATAAAGTCCAATTGTTGAGATGACTTGTTTACAAATTCATGAATTTGTATATGGATTGAGTCTGAAAAAGTGAGTCCGATGAGGTTTTTTTGTTCTTCAGTTTTGGTGTTTTGAGTGTTTATATATCTTTCTTCAAAGAAGTTTTGGAGAAGTTCATGGTTCTCTATTCCCAAGAGGTTGAAAAATATATCCTCATAAGGAGTCTCTTTTATGAAAAAATAGATTCCGGCGAAGAGATCGTCTCCGGTAATTGTCGGATGATTTTTTTTGGTAGCAAATGTGTGCGCGTATGTGAGGCAAGATGTCGCTTGAGCTGTGAGTTTTGCTTCTTTGTACATAGATCCGTGAAATATGTAGAGTAAAATGATGGCTGATTCATAGATTTTTTATTTAGAATTGCAATGAAATATTGATGGATAGGTGTTGACGAAAATAATTAAAATGACGAAAAGGACAAATAGGACGAAAACGATGAAAATATTCTATTCCAATTGTAATTGAGTAGTAAATTTATAGAAAGTAGCTGGAGTTTTACCTGTAAAATAAATTTTACAAGTAAATGTGACGGGAAAGTGCTTAAGGAACTTTCCACGTCTTATTTATATGTTATCAGAAAATATGCTTAGACTCTTGAGAAAATTATTCCGTCCTAGATTGAGGCCGATGAATGTCATAACAATCAATAAAAAACATATATTGCATAATTATGACTATCTGAATTCTTTGCAAGAACCAGCTGTCATGTTCCCCGTGCTTAAATCTAATGCCTATGGGCATGGGCTTGAACAGGTGGTGAGAATTTTGAATAAAACTGATGCTGAATATCTAGTTGTGGATAGTTATCCGGAATATGTAATCGCTAAAAAATATTCCAGTAAACCCATTTTGCTTCTGTGAGAAACGCTTGATGAGAATTACAAATATTTTGATCTCAAAAGAACAACGTTCTGCGTGTATAATGTCAGCACTTTGGAATATTTAACAGATAGAGGAAAAGAGATTAACATTCATATTTTTATCAATACGTGAATGAATAGAGAGGGCCTGGATGAATCACAGCTTCAAGATTTTTTGGATCTCTTGGAAAAGAATCCACAGGTGCATGTGACTGGTGTGATGTCGCATTTGCATAGCGCTGATGAGGTGTATTATGACCAGATGGATACGCAGATCCAACAATTCAAAAAAATGTATATGGAAATCATCAACCATGGACATACGCCATTGCGAAGGCATATAGGGAATACAGCGTGAATCATGAAAATCACTGACGATTTCTTCAATGCATATAGACCAGGAATCGGTCTTTTTGGCTACAATCCATTAAACTCTGATGATAAGGCATATGTGCTCGGCAAGAAATTGAAACCAGCGATGACTATCACGTCCAGAGTGGTGTGATTGCATGATATCGCTCCGGGTGAATGAGTAAGCTATAATCATACACGGAAAACCGGTGAAAGCAGTCGTATCGCGGTGATCCCATTCGGGTATGCAGAAGGGCTTTTTAGAAGCGCATCCAATAGGATCGTCTTCAAATCATGAAGGAAATATTTCAGACAGGTCGGAAATATCTGCATGAACATTTGTATGTGTCAGGTCGACGATGGCGTCAGTCTCTGAGAAGAAATTGAAATCGTGACTGCTGATGTAAATGCAAAAAATACCATGTATGTTCTGGCTCAGGAAAGCGGAACTATCATATATGAATGCTTGGCAAGATTGGATAAAGGGATAAGGAGAGAAATAGAATAAATGATAAACGCTACGCAGTACTGCGTGGCTGATAAAAGCCCTTCGGGCGATAAACGCTTTGCGATAAAAATTGTTTGGTCGCTTTGGCGCTTTAGCGTTTCAACGTTTGTAATGTGAGATCGGGAGAAAAGAATGAATAAACGATTTATAGATTTTATCATAGGGGGTTGTTATCTCAGTGATCGAGCCCAATCTCTTCACGATAAAGTAAAAAAATATCTCCTTAAAATGTATGCTCATCTTATGATCCAACGGAATAGAGTTGTGGAATGGCGAGAAAAAGATGACTAGGACGCGCAATAAATCCCTACCCCAAAGGCCCGCTTCTCCAGCTTTGCTGGATTGTATCCTTTCACAAGGGACACAAATTTATAATTTGTTGTACTCCATGAAATTGTATTCAAAATATATTTTCTTTCTGTTTTGTTTGTTTCTATTTTTTTGAATTTCCTTAGCATTCGACACGTCGTGATGCATAGCGCAGAATTTTGTCGTAACTGCATATTATTCGCCTGAAACAGGGCAGGCTTTCTACTATAAATCTAGCTACGAAGATGAAAAAATCTTGAACGGTGAATGATATTGCTGAGCTTCATGAAAAAAAGTATTCAATGGCATGCTTGCATGACCTTCTTCCTATAATTTTTGAACTATCATTTATTTCCCTGCCTTGTGAGTGTGAGAAATCGCAGATAGAGGCTGAGCTATCGTCGAGGCCTGAGAAAGATGACATGCCTACGATCGTATCGATATCCGGATGGGAAAATGAGAAGAATGACTCATCAGGGCTCTTGTTTTCGGCAAAAAAACACTAAGCT
>PFWQ01000054.1:2819-4752 GCA_002791215.1 candidate division SR1 bacterium CG_4_9_14_3_um_filter_40_9 | reverse complement strand
CCCCCCTTTGTCCAGCAGAGCAGGATTCCCTTCGGTTTCAAGGGGGCCAATAGGGCTCGATTTTGATTCGGTTCCGATTCTCAAGAATTTCTTTGATCTTTCGGTATGGATCCAACAATTATCGTCATGAAGAAACGACGTCCGGACCTGGACTTTGCAGAAGTATCTCGTGAAGCTGTGATATCTGAATAAGAAATATCAAAATTGAATATATGATACGCATACCAAGAGGGCAGTGTGTAATTATCAGGTGAAAAAATGAATTATCGCCAGAAAAAATAAGGATTGCGGAAATTTCGGTAGTGCGACGAGATACATTATGAAATTGGATGTGCAAAATAAGAATTTATTGCCGGAAAAATTGTGGGAGACAACGACGTTCGATGCGATTGTGAAGCAGGCGGAAAATTGTTTATCCTCTAAATCTCCCTCCAAGGGAGACTTCAAATCCACCCCTAACGCTTCCTTTGTCCAGGAGGGGAATAAACCCACCGTTTTCCAATTTTATAGGGCATATACCAAAAATCAGAAGAGTAGTGAGATAGAAATCCTGCAGAAATTTCTGCAGAGTGAGAAATTATTCAGCGGGAAGTTAGATGGAATTTATTCAGCCAAAGTGATGAGTGCGGTTTTTTCTTTTCAGAAGAAATACGGCATCCTGTCTGATAAGTCTGATGTGGTGTTGAAGTGATATCTGGGGCCGAGTACGAGGAAGAAAATGAATGAAATTAGGAATAAATAAATTGTATGGGCGTTCACTGGAGGCGGGCTAAACCATATTTTCTTAATTTCGAATCGTCCGCTTTAGCGGATGACATATAACGTTTGCTTCTATAACGACGCATCCACCGTTCCTTAAAATTTGATATGGCAGGCGATGATATCAGCTAGCAAGTGTTATAGGTTTGTAGTCCTTAATTTTTACTTTCTTATTGGAAGGGCTCTAAATTATAGTTGCTACCCAAATAAGCATGCTACAGTCCAGCATAGCTGGAAAATGTAATGAGGGATTGTTGTGGTAGTAACTACATATGTTTCAATCAAAAATTAAATTGGATTTTTGAAGGAGCATATGAATTAAAAAAATCTAAATTAAGTTTGTTGTTTTTAGAAAATTATTTTACATTTGTTGAAGGTCTTCTTTGGTTATATTTGTTTGTCTTATAATACTATAAACTGTTTTGATGTTCAAAACTTTCTTCCCATGATGTGGGACAGTTACTCTGAGATATCATCTTCTCATTTGAACATGACTTCATTCTTGATGAATGATTTCAAATCCTATGTTCAATAAAAATTTGATAATCTGATCGCTGGTCAGATTCTTTATATTAGGCATAAACTTCAACGAAAGTGGTAAATGCAGATTTTAAGTTTTTAGGAGAAAGTCGCTCCTCATCAGGATGCTTTTTGTAGCCATTTACATGACATTGGATGGCTTCTTGCCCATTATGAATTGCTTCTTCCAATGTATTCCCTTCGGTTACGATATTAAACATAGAAGAAACAACGGTAAATGTCCCATCGTCGTTTGGCATTATAGTAAGAGGAAAAGTTTGCATTTTTGATGATTAGTTAGATAAACACTAGTACTATAGTCATTTTCTTTCATTTTTCAATACCATATTCTATAAATTACTCTTGAAGTATGTCAAGAAATAATTATATATAAATATATAAATGTTTTAGTCTATAAAAAAGCTGATATGAATAAAGAAAGTTTTGATTTTGTAAAAAACTATCCTCAAAAATGATATATAGGTCGAAGTAAAATTCCTGACCGTCTTGCTTTTTATGATGTGTGTTATTCTCGTCCTTATAGAGACATAATTGAAAAATATAATGTGTCCGATAAAAATAAGTAACCCGTACAAAAACATGTGTTAGATAAACTTAAGAATGAGATTCTCATAGATCTTGGGTGCGGAGGATA
>PFWQ01000054.1:0-2798 GCA_002791215.1 candidate division SR1 bacterium CG_4_9_14_3_um_filter_40_9 | reverse complement strand
TCTAGCTAATGCTAAAGCATATATGGGTATCGATGTACATGCAGATTTGAGTCCTTATGGTAATGACAAGATTCAAGCATTTTTGAGAGAACAGTATGGTTTATCTGATGAGGTCAAATCACATACTACGCTGGTAAGGAGTGCATGCGATCTGTTTGAAAATTTTCTAGAAAGAGTTCCTGATAGGGCTTGATATAATTTTGCCATCAATGGACTTGAGCTTTATGATTCAACATATAAAATTCAAGAACATCTGCAAAGGATTATGGTGCCTGGTAATCTCGTTCTTGCGAATGAAGAAGGAAATATCGACGTGAAAAAACTTTTGGCCTGACCGCATTATGATACGAGAATAATCGCTACATTTACTGATATTGTTCATGTATATCAAAAATTTGATGAGAACGATACTACTACCCAAAGACATTTTAATGTCCATTTGAAGTCATAAATTTCTTATAAAAGTATTTTAAAATTGGAGCATAAGGCTTTTTTAAAAAAAATTACTTGTCCACTAAGGTGGGAACTAAATTAAAAGAGCCCACCTTCGTGGACGTAGCCCTTCCTTCTCTTCTATTATTTTCATTTTTACTAGGACTATGACCTATAATGTCCGAGCTTGGTCTGACGTTGCGATTTGTAGCGATGTTCAGCTATAATGTGTTGTATGTTTGTTTCTCTTAATTATTTAAACTCTTAATTATGGAGGAACTTCTTTTCTTTAAACTAAATTAAAAAACCTAGATTAAAAGCAAGCTCCCGGCTATTTCTTTTTTAGTTGTTTGATAAATTCGAATATTTCTTTCAAATCAAAAGAGAAGTTTTTCTTTAGCACATATTTCAAATCCGTTTCGATTTGTGCGTTTAATAGGTCAAAACTCTCATCAATCGTATATTTATGATCTACTTCTTCTAATTTTATCTGTATCAAATCCCTAATTTTATCAAAATCGAATTTTGCAAATGTTTTGATATACCGTACATCAAAAAAATCTCTAATTGCTGGCTGAGTTCTTGTGAGGCTAGCTCTTATCTTTTCTGCTACTATTTCGTCAAATTCCATACAAGTGATTGTGTTTTCAACGAAAATACTTTGCTCCATAGTTTTACTGATAAAGATTGATTTGATGTGTTTTTCTGTGGGTTGTAATTCCAATTTCTCTTTGAGTGTAATATCTATCTGAATATGTTGGTCTGAATTATCTATCAAAGATGTGTAAGTAAATGCGAAAATTCATTGCCTATCTTCATTGTATTTTGTCCTTTGATCTACGATTTTCAATCAAAGTTTTGCTAGGTCTTCACTTAATTTTTGCTTATATCCTTCAAGGATATTTTTTCTTTCTGTTCTTGTTGAATTATTGATGAGAATAAAGTCTAAATCTTCACTTAATCTAAAATAATCAAGATAAATCTTATTGAGACAAGTTCATCACTTGAAAATCAGCTCTTTGTAATGTCTTCAAATGAAGATAAGAATGACCGTCAGAAGAAAATCCTTTTCGAGTTTATACGCGTCAAATCAGTGGCTGTTTGATAACTCCAATATCTCTAAAAAATCCTTTTTGGAGTAATCAAAATCGATTCAAATGAATTTTTTGATGTGATCTATATACATTTTTCTATGTCTTTTACTTTATCTAAAACTGATTTGATAGGATATTTTTTCATCATTTTAACTAAATTTTCTTTATTTAAAAGTTTATAACTATCAATAAAGAACTTGTCGTTATATGTGGCATATGTCCTCACAAACTCAAGGAAACATCTTTCTATATTCATAAAATATAAAGTGTGATAATTGATCATTTTTGTGTCTTTTCCATAAAGAAATTTTTTTTTCACTTTCTTGAAATCATACTTGATTCAAAGAATCTCAATTTCTTTCGAATATTGAAGATTATAAACAGTGAAAATGTTTGAAACCTGTGTTGTGAATCAGTATTTGTTGAATAAGCTTGGTCATCAGAACATATAATCTTTAAAATCCATGTAAGTCGCTCAGATAATGTATGGATTTTTGATGGTTTTGATCTGGTTATTGTAATATCGTTTGCCATTTTTTATTACAGAAATATACCCAAGATTTGACAAATCGTCCATTTTGTGTGTATATCAAAATCTTTTCACTAATTTTTCAAGAAAATCTTTTTCTAAAATTTCTCTGTTTAGGCTGCTCAATTTTTCCTTTATCTTACTCATTTTATGATGTTTTTTGTAAAAAATGTATTTTGCCTTTTCCGATAAAAATATAAGAATTCACAAAATGAAATCAAGGTCAAATTTGTTGCTCAAAAAATCCCCCTCAAAAATTTGCATTATTTTCATTTCTGACTATAATTGAAGTATACAATTTCATTTTACCACTTACCATTACTATCATGACAAACAAATGAAAACAAGCAAAGAAATATTTAAATTCTGAGCTATCAAAGGCAACGACATTATTGAGAGAAAAAGAATTTTCTACTCAACAAAAAGATGAGCTTCTTAAAAATCTTTCTGAAGATGAGGTTTCTTTGATTCAAAAAAATAGAAAAACTGAAGCCGTAAAAAAAGCTAAAGATTCTTGGAATGCAAGTAAATCAACAGAAGAATATAAAAATTCTCAGACAGAATACCAAGAAAATATTCAACTTAGAAAAAAGTTGATGGAAAAGTGAATCTCTTTGGAGGACGCTCAAAAACTTCTTTTTGGTGAAGAACCTAAAAAGATAGAATCCAAAGAAAAACAAATTCTTGCATTAAAGGAAGACATTATCAATAAATCAAATGCAACTCCTCGTCATAAAGAATGG
>PFWQ01000082.1:9980-10322 GCA_002791215.1 candidate division SR1 bacterium CG_4_9_14_3_um_filter_40_9 | reverse complement strand
GATACAATTATTGTTCTGGAAAAAATTTTTGATTTACTTGAAGAAAGGGGTGCTGCTTTCATCGCGACAACAATTCACGAAAAATCAGAAGAAGGCTTCTTTGAAAAATCAGACTATAACAAAAAAATGAAGAGATATAGAAAAAAATGGACAGAAAGTGAATTATTAGAAGAAGTGATAAAGGTTGGCTTTACAATTTTTGATAAAAGTTATAATATTGAACCTGATAAAAATAAGAAATGGATAAATCTTATAGTAACCAAGCACCCTTCTCAACTTTGTGTGGACAAAGAAAATTGATTTTAACTCTGTGCTCCTCACTATGTCGCGGTGCTTGGGGAT
>PFWQ01000082.1:0-9964 GCA_002791215.1 candidate division SR1 bacterium CG_4_9_14_3_um_filter_40_9 | reverse complement strand
CTCCGCTCACCTAGACATAACAGCGACTATCTGAATACCTCGACTAAACTATAAACCTCAACGGAACGCCAAGGCATCAGACTAGTCGCAAACGTTATAGGTCATAGTCCTACTAGTTAAAATGGAAAATAATAGAAGAGAAGGAAGGGCTATTTTTAATTTAGTTTAATTTTTTTTAGAAAAGTTTATGCTCCAATTTTAAAATACTTTTATAAGAAATTTATAGCTTCAACTGGACATTAAAATGTCTTTGAGTATTAGTATTCTGCTCATCAAGTTTTTGATATACATGGATGATGTCAGTAAATGTAGCGATTATTCTCGTATCAAAATGTGGTCCGACCAAAAGTTTGGACACATCGATATTTTCTAGTTCATTCGCAAGAACGACATTACCAGAAACCATAATCCTTTGCAGATGTTCTTTGATGGTAGACGGAGAATTATAGAGTGTAAGTCCATTAATAGCAAAGTTATATCAGGCCTTATCAGGTACTCAAATTTGCATTCACATCAATACCCATGTATGCTTTAGCATTAGCAAGATACGCGACAACCGCAACATTGAATCCGGATCCTCCACTTCCAAGATCTACAAGAATCTCATTTTTGAGTTTATCCAGCACATGTTCTTGCATCAAGGACTTATTTTTATCTGATACATTATACTTTTCAATCATCTTTCTATAAGGATAGGTATAGCACACATTATAAAAAGCAAGACGGTCAGGAATTTCACTTCGACCTGTATATCATTTTTGAGGATAGTTTTTTACAAAATCAAAACTTTCTGGGTTCATATAGACTTTTTTCATAGACTGAAACATTTATTTGTTTATATACAACTATTTCTTGACATATTTCAAGAGTAATTTATAAAATATAGTATTGAAAAACGAAAGAAAATCACTATAGTGTAGGCGTTTATATAACTAATCAGTCAAAAATGACTACCATAACCTTACAATTACCACCAAAATACGATCTCTATCTTCAAGAAAACAACATTCTTGAAACTTATCTCAATAATTCTCTTTTGGATGGCATTGAGATGATCCAAGATATGAAGCTCAAAGAAGAATTAGCAAAAGACAAAGAGTTTGTGGATTTACACGATAAATTTTCTAAGAAAATATGAAATTTGTAGAAACCAAATATTTTCATTCACAAATTCAGACCCTAAAGAAACTCTATCCAAATGTAGAGATTGATTATCAGAATTTCAAAAACACATTTAATCCTGAATTTGCGATTTGTCTTTTTGGCAATATGTACAAAGAAAGACGAATGAATACATCAATCCCTACGGGCAAAAGATGATGATTCAGATTTATCGTTTTTGTTGAAAAAGAAACTGCGGTGCCAATTCTGATCTATTCCAAGAAAGAACACGAAACAGTAATGAAAGACGAAATCAAAGAAGCACTAAAAAGATCTTTTGAGGAATTATCTTAATAATTTTCCTAAACTTTTTCTAAAAAACAACAAAGAAAACTTAACTTAATTTTTTTTAATTCATATGCTCCTTCAAAAATCCAATTTAATTTTTGATTGAAGCATATGTAGTTACTATCACAACAATCCCTCATTACATTTCAGGCTTATTTGGGTAGTAACTATAATTTAGAGCCCTTCCAGTAAGAAAGTAACAATTAAGGACCACGGAACATACAACACTTGCTAGCTGATATCATCGCCTACCATATCAAATTTTAAGGAACGGCGACGCATCGGACCAGCAAGAAACGTTAAAGGGCATACACTTGTACGGACATAAAAATGGTGATTTAAGCCCGCCTCCGGTGAACGCCGATACATGAAAATTATAAAATTTCCCCCAACTCCTCCCGCTTCAATTCTTCCAATCTTTTCTTCCTCAAATGTTCAGGGATAGTGAATGACTTTATCTTTTTATCGCCAGAAAGGCTTTTATCATCACAGGATACTCCAGGACTTTTATCAGCGAAGCGCTTATCAATCATTTTTTCAATCGCACCCAAAGTCTTTCTCGTAAACGGCGAATACAAATCCAAAAACTTTATCATAGATTGAAAATCAGGCCTAAGTTCTAAGTTCTTAGTTCTAAGTTCTATTAAAGCGCTTTTCACTTTCGGCGCGGGTTTGAAACATTTTGCCGGCACTCATTTGAGATATTTTACCTGATACGCGTAATTCAATAACCATCGCAGATAAGATTTTTTCTTCACATCAGAATCCAGTCTGAGTGCAACCTCATCCTGCACCATAAAAATCCCTCCAGCAAACCCACTGTCGTCATTGCGAGCGGACGCCTTGTCATTGCGAACGAAGTGTGGCAATCTAGGGTCCGAAAAGAATTTTCTCATAATCGGCGACGTGATATAGTACGGCAAATTCCCCACCACCAATGTTTTTTTGGTATTTATTTTCTTTTTTTCCGCGTCACTCGTCCCGCGACACTCGATACTATGTATGTCCACATCCAGCACATCTCACCATAGAATTGTCCCCCTTGACAAAGGGGGGTTGGGGGGATTTGAAGTCCCCATCGGAGGGGGGTTTGGGGGGTCTAAAATTTCATTAAGATGTAATTTCAACGTTGTATCTTTCTCAATCACGTAAAAATTAGGAGAAACATCCTTGATGAGTCTAGTGATGGCTCATTTTCCAGGTCCGATCTCAATCAACGCTTCGCATCACAAATCTTCATACAATTTCAAAATATGATCGGCGATATATTGCCTAACCTTAGCATCGATAAGAAAATTTTGTCCCAGATATGTTCACATAAAAAAACATTATGAATTAAACCATTCATAATGTATGCTTTCAGCAGAAAGTTTCAATGTTATTAAAGATCGTATTCTAGCTCAAGCTCATGCACCTTCTCCTCGATGATATCATATCAGATTTTAATTCTTTTTTGAATATCTGGGATAAGAAAATATTTTTTCGTTTCAGCAATTTTACGTTTGATATCAGTAAGCGGTTCACCTCTCATAGTTGTGAGATTGTGGATTCTATCAGCCAACTTTACAGCCAAATATCAGATATCCAGAGAAGACAAATCCTTGAAATAATCATGATTTCTTCTTTTCTTTGTAGCTCTTTCAATAGTTTCTTTCTCCGCCTGGGTTCAATTTTTTCGAAGGTGTTTGTCTTTGGAATTGGCGATATACCCCTCCAATTTTTTCTTACTCAGGAGAACAACTCATTTGGCAACATATGGACCAAAATCACGTCTAAGAATTTTTTTGATACGAGGATCTTTCTCAACGGCATCATGAAGCAAAGAAATGATAATAAGATAAAGCCATTGAGCTTTGGGTATTTTATCTTGCTCGTGGACATCATCTCAAGAAGGCATATTAGGGAGAATTTTATCGAACAATATCTCCATCGTTCACGTAAGATGCGTGAAAGTATCTTGAGGCTTATTGTTTTCATCAAGCGTTCTTCTCTTATCATTGTGAAAATCATCTTCCATATCAATCCATGCACGTCTAAATTTTTTATGTGCCCAGACAGTATAGTCATCCTTTCTACTCAATCACTCTTTACGAAGAACTTCATCAAAAATTTTATCTCGCCATTTTTCCATATCATCTTGCTGGTATTCCAGCCTCAAATCTTCAATTTTGGACATAAGTACATGTGCCAATTCTTCTTGGATAACAATCTTATGTTTGATGATATTATGGAAAACAAAATCATAAAATTTTCTAAAAATAGGTCACGATTCTAGCACATCCATCACGTCATATTTCGTTTTTTCTGTTTGATTAAAAATAGCGACCAATCTCAGAAAAGGAATAGTTTTTTCTATAGCAACATCTGTGGGTAAGGTATTGATAACCAATACGTCCGATTCCCATTGTCACGGTACTGATAGTGATTCATCGACCATAGATGGAAGAACATAAGCTAAAAGTCTGTACCTCAATTATACTCCCTTTCGCCAAATTACGCAAATTTAAACCTACCACAAACCACTGACCAAAAATGTCAAATCCAACACTTTGCATTCCTCAGCGCAATACATAAACTGTTAGTTGTTAACTTTTAGTTGTTAGTTGATCATGATTATTCACAAACCAGTGCTTCTCAAAGAAGTCTTAGACTTCATCCCCAATAGCCCCAAACTCATCATTGACGGTACCCTCGGCCATGGCGGTCATTCTCTAGAAATGCTGAAAAAACTCAATCCTGATGGGGCACTTATAGGGTTAGACATTGATGGTAAAATATTAGAAAAAGCTCAAAAAATCATTGCCGCATCACTCGATACTAGTCCCTCGACACTGCATCTAGTGCATGATTCTTACGCCAATATCACCAAAATACTAAGCTGAAAAAAGGCTGACTACATTCTCCTCGATATCTGAGTCAATCTGGAACACTTCAAGGACGGATCCCGTGGATTTTCAATCAAAAAAAACGCAGATCTCGATATGAGATTCGACCAAAATGCCAAGCAAAGTGCTTACAACATTATCGCCGATTATAGACTTCCAGAATTGGCAAATATCTTCATGACCTACGGAGATTTTACCGAGAAAAAGGCCAAAGAATTGGCGGAAGCCATCATCAGAGAAAGGAATAAACATCTGATAAAGACAACCTATGACCTCAAAAAAATCCTCAATGAATGCTGATTGGGAGACAAAGCGTGTGCCGTCATCTTCCAATGTGTCAGGATAGAAACCAATCAAGAAATCCAGAATCTTAAAGTCTTTTTGGGGCAACTACCAGAAGCGCTAAGCCAGGGCGGAAGATGCGCCATCATCAGCTATCACAGCATCGAAGACAGGTTGGTAAAAACCTATTTTAAACAGCTTGAAGAAACAAAAGAATTTCATATACTCACCCCGAAAACAGTCCAACCGCACTACACGGAAATCGAAAAAAATAAAGCCGCCAGAAGTGCAAAATTGAGAGTGATAGAGCGTACCTAGAGTTATCATACTGGTGAGCTGTCATCCTGAGAGGAGCGAAGGATATACTCTTCATGGAACTTGCCCCGTCACTTGATGCGGGGTTCAGAGCGATATTTTACCCAGTCAACATTCAATGAAAATCTTCTCATTCGTACCAACTAGTTCTCTCAGAAAAGCCTATTCAGGCTTGATTTTGAAGTACAGAAGATATGACTCTACGATAGAATTCCTCAAGGTGGGTGCCTTAGTGGCGGTGCTCGTTTTTTCAAGTCTTATGTACCTGTTGTATGTAAATCGCTCCTCTACTCGCGGATATTTCCTCAGACAAGAAAATCAGAAACTCAGCACTATCCAATTTGATTTTGAAATCCTTAAAACAACGCTTCTAGACTACAAACACATGAATCGAGAGACTATCCAAGGTACAGATGGCAGAAGAAAGGTGGTAGACGTGCGTGCGGAAGTAGTGAAACTGCCAGGAAATACAAATTTAACATACAACAATTTTTAACGATTTTTAACAACCTTTAACAATTTTTAACGATTTTCAAAGATGTCAATCCCAAACCCCGATGTTTCAGGGTTTTTTTTGAAAAAGGTAGGCATTTTGAATATAATTGAGACACAGACTAGCCTCTTGATAGGCGATGTCGAAATTATCCAGCTTAGCTGGATAATAAGAATACACTCTTTATGTAGTGTTTATCAAACATTATGCTAAAGCTGGAAAAGAACATTCATGTCATATTCTTATTTCTCCTAGGATGCCGATTGGCCTTCATTTTTTCAAATGCAGTCAAATCACCTTCGCTTCCAGAAACAATAATTCAGCCACAAATTGAAGAACCAGTACAGACGCCGTCATTGCGAGGCACGAAACAATCTGCGTCTCAACAGATATCATCCGAAATCATCTGAATAGATCGTCTGACATCTTCTCTTCAAAACAAAGTCGACCTCACCCAAGACATTGGAATCCTGGAAACAGAATATCAAAAAAATAAAAACATAAAAGTCGGAACGACGCTCATAGAAAAACTAGCACAGAATTATGAATTTGAAAAGGCAAACCAATATCTCCAGGAGCTCATCATCAATCCTGACTATGATGGAGATGTGAAGCCGACATTACATCTCTACATCGCAATTCACGATCCGACTATCGTCTCTATTACAGACCCGCAGAGCATCCAAAAAATCATCCCAATCATGGATGAATACAAAAATCTTGCCCCGGGCAAAGACCCGGGGGCAGGACGTCTAGAAGCGGATGATTATAATTTCTATCAAGGACTCATCAAACTACGATATAAGGACTACAAATGAGCACGGGAATTATTTAATGGCATTTCGAGCGCCCGTTACAAGGTATCAATCCAAGCGATCACGCAAGCGATTTCTACCTACAATAGCTCCAAAGCGATTCCAAAATATTATCAGGACGCACTCGTCTCACTAGCACTTCTCAAAAATGGCTACTTTTCTATCGCCAAAAAACTCGCCTTAGAGACAGCGCTAGAAGACAACAAATACATACTGCCCTACCAAATCCTTGCCTACACGCACTTCCTGACCAACAATCGGGAATCTGCAAATGATTATTTCCTCAAGTTGGCAGATGTCGACATCAGCAATAAAAATCTTTATAAATTCCTCATCGGAATAAGTTTTTACCGATCCAAAGAATACAGCCAAGCAATCTTATATCTTTCGCAAGTAAACGACGCCAGCTTACAGACTGATGCCTATAGATATATGCTGTTGAGCTACAAGGCGGAAGATGACATCAAGAGTATGGTAGACATACGACAGAAATTACTCGGTCAACAAGATTTACCCGCCGGGGAGGGCATGACAGGATCTGACTATTACGACTATTTCTATCAGGCATTCTACGCACCATACAGCATCAACGTAAAATCTGCTATCTACGAAGAGAACAAACTTCTAGCAGATATGTATCTGACAAATTGCACCACGACATTCACATGAACCGCTGCAGATATCTGCACCTATGGAAATATTGGGCGTAAACTAATAGATTATAATCCTTCGACCTGACGACCTGATGGACTTTCGACCTTCGACCTCTGACTTTTGACTAATTTGGCAAATACCTACAATGAATCATATCTTTTCAGCATCATCGGCGATCTCTATCGCCTGCAGAATAATCTCACAGAAGCGAAAAAAAGCTATGCTCAAGCACTAAGTCTCAGCACCGACAGCGCCGAACAAGATATCATCAAAAGCAAAATTTCACAAATAAATAATTAAATCTTTATCATATTAGACACATGCTAGAATCATTTATCGCCCCAGAAAAGAAAGAAATACAGCAGGAAGTTGACTACGATAGTTTAGTCAAAGATTTGTATACGGCAGAAACATGGGAAACATTTGAGAAGAAACGAGACGAAATAATTATGAAATACAAGAATGATAGAGTGTTTGATCAAAGCGATTTATTGATTGCTTGGATTGAAGAAGGGGCTGTAGACAATAAAAATAAAATTTTAGAAAATATACAAACAAAAGAAGAATTATTCAAACTAATAAATGATTTTTCTAATAAGTTTCCCATAATACAAACAGGAGAAATGCGTTATCATTCTTATCTGGGCGCCAATTGTGGACTTTTAAAATGAACTCGAAAGCCCCACATAGCACTCATGGATAGCTATTTGTCGCACTACAACAAAGTCATAAAAAAGAATAACATTGAAGATATATTGCACCTAGAAAACAAATATGATTTACCACCAGAAGTGGCCCAAGAATTGGAAATGTTGTTCTTCTGATATTTCACTGAGACTTTCAGAATAGAACAAAGCACGATGTTACAGATCGGATGTTGCAAAAAATTTGATGAAGAGATAAAGAAACATCCGGAAAGCATCAACACCTATATCCAGACCCATTATAACGCATTTTGATATTATATTATCAGAATGCCCTCAAGAGAGATACAAAGACAACAATGAATACATACGGCGCAAATTATCCTGGATAATTTTGACAAACTGGATGACAGATCATTACAATTTGTATTGACCAGTGAGAATAATTCGTTTCTCAAATTTTATTCAGAAGAACTCTTATGAAAATTCGAGAATATAATCAACAGCAATAGCAAACTATCAACGTCTCGTATCAAAACTATAAGTGATTTTCTCTTTTGATGAAGTCGGAATTATCTTTATGATGATGAAAAACTAAACAAGAAATGCAAAGATATCAAAGAAAGACTCATAAAATGACAATTGGCGCAATATCCGACGATACTAGAAAAATTATATTTTCTGGTAGAATTAAACGAATATGCTGAAGTACGTAAGCTTCTATGTTGATTACCACCAGAAGAATACAAACAATTTATGAGAACTATAGCAAAAGATAGATATGGACGCATAGTATTTCGATGGAACACGATACAAGAAGACGAGGGATATAAAGATTTTCATACGCAATATATTGATTTTTATAAATCAGAGATCATACCGATAATGCTCGATAAAGACAAGAAAAGAGCAGCGGAAGATTGTCCATGGTTATGACTTGAATACACAAAACCAGAACTGTCATTTGTATTCAAGACCAAACAAGAATTTATGACATTAAAGACGCTTAATAAAAGAAATTATATACGAGATATACTGAACAACATAGGTATGGACCTTTCGCAAGAGGGCAAAACCAAAATGCTCAGCGAATTCTTTCAATGCCTACAGCGGGCAGCAGAAAACAAAGAAACAGCCAGGTTCATAGACAAAAATTGATCTGGTCGCATTGGCTGGATATTTGGCAATGATGCAGAAATTATAAATGAATTGGTAAAGGAAAACATAAACCTTCTCGTCACATCCTATCCCATAATAACCACGACAATGGTCGAAGGATATGGGTTCCCCAAGTCAGCTGTATGAGAAATCTATAAAAATTTAGCAAGCACGACACCAGAAGCCAATTTATTACATTCTGATATGTTCTTAGCGCTTTTGGAATACACGAATACCAATGGATTGCTTGCATGAGATGCGAACGATATCGGAGCGATTTCCACACTTGCCAGCACATATTACAAACAGATAAATCAAACCAATATGACGCATAGCGATACAAGGATTTTGGGGTTGCTCAACAAATTATCCCGCCAATACGAGTGAATACCCAAACCCGATATGAGTATAGTAAAAACATATTTTGAAAACAATAAAACAGGAAGTGCAATGCGACAAATATACTGAAATTATTTATGAAATTGAGCCAGCTCAAACCAGAAGTATCAACTTGAAAATATTCTTTGGTGAGAACAAGGATTGTGACAGTTCAAAGATATCATCCTCACCACCTTCCCTCAACGATTAGAGAAAGACGAATTCAAATATGACAATCACGTTATCAAAAATTTTCATGTGATTTTATCAAAAGATCCTTGAAATGTATATATACAAAGCTTACTTGCCAAATGGATAAAGACAGAAACAGCCAGCACAGTATATATTGATGATTACAAATGGGACGATATGCAAGGGAAATGGTCTAACGAGTTTCTTTCTGTGCTTAGAGCATTGGATGATAGAAGTAATGACAACATCACAAAAATGTTACAAACATACAAAGCTTTGAAAATACCTTGAGATACTGAAGATATTTTGAAATACATGAAACATGATGATGCGAAAATTCGCGCCCTAGCTACTTCCTCATTAGATGTAAAACAGACGCTAGAATACTACGAAGACAAAAATATGAGCATCAAAGATTTTGTAGAGATGCTTGTAAGATTATTAGAAGATGATACAGGTATTGTAAGAAGGGAAGCACTGAAAAAAGTACAAGAATTGACAGACGAGCAAATCAAAATAGCTGGCACCACCAAAGCGAAAATATTAAATAATGCCGTCACCAAAGAGAATTTCCGTACAGACAATCTGGAACAGACCGCCTACAATGCTCATGAAGAGGATGTCGTGCAAGCTGTTAAATCAGAACAATACGAAAATACGAATAAGGAACTATGAGGCATCATAAGTATGTCCAATTTT
>PFWQ01000081.1:14783-17956 GCA_002791215.1 candidate division SR1 bacterium CG_4_9_14_3_um_filter_40_9 | reverse complement strand
ATTCCGCCCATCATTGATGAGAATAAAAGTGCAACTTTTGCAAAAAATCATGATAAATTAGTTTTATATAAACAGATAATTCAATGTAAAGAAATAACTACTTGTTGCAGAAAAATGTTTTAACTTTTATCACTTTTTGTTTATCCACATGAAAAAAAATCTCTTAATTTTTCTGTTGCTAGGCGTATGCACTATATTTCTATCGTGATGCACCAGCCAAGAAGAAGCAGATAATCTTAAATCAGACATTGCTGACCTAGAATCAGAAGTTTATAATCTAAAAAACACAATTGAAGAATGTAGTAGTAGCATAGAAGATGCACAATCTTACGCATGAGCAGATTATGAAGACATGGAATATGCGCTTGAAAATTTACAAACTTGTGATTATTATTAGCTGAAGCAAAACAGTATGGCAAGGCGCATATTATGGATGACCTACTGACTCAGACATCGTATATTGACCAATATTTACAAAATATGAAGGCTGTAAAGATTGGGCCATAAACAAAGAATCAGATGCTTATAATAACTATGTTTTTTGTAGTAAAAATTGTCATGATTCTGTTGACGGGACTCCTAACGAATGCAGTCAACCGATAACAAACCCACCGTGTCGTCTTTATTGTCGAAAATTGTATGAACTTCCAAAATAGATATCCTTTCACAACCTAGCGTAGGTGAGTCGAGGAGTACAACTGGAAAGCGTACATGCTGGTGAGACGGGGAAGTGCGTGTGTGTTCATCTTCCTCAAAGGGTTTTGCTGACTTTTGCCCTCAAAAGTCAGTCAGCGAAGCATGCGTCGCAGATATAAAAAAAGAAAAAAAGAAACAAACCTCCCGACCTCATTCCATTCGGCCACCCTCCTTATCAGGAGGGAAAAGTTAATGATTGTCTCCTGATAAGGAGAAGGGGCCCCACGAGCGTGGGGTAGAGGTTTGTTAACGCATTCACAGATTTTTCTTTGTCCTAACTTTTTCCTACTTTCCCCATTTTTTTCTGAATTCAAAAAAGTATCAATCATGCATTTGTACAAATAGCCTTGATTTCTTTTTGCTATTCGGTATAAAATTTACACATTTAGTAAATCGCATGATTATTCACTTTGCAAACAAAGCATTAGAAAACATGTACTGCACCTGATATGCTACAGGATACAGTAATGAAATCGTCAAATGATTTATCAAAAAAATCGCCATCCTCAAAAACGCGAAAGACGAAAGAGATATAAGAGCTTTCACATAATTGCATTTTGAAAAGCTTAGCAATTACAGGAGAGGAGCGTATTCCATCAAAGTCAACGACCAGCGAAGAATCATCTTTGATATCATCAATAAGGACGAAGTGAAGATAATAGAAATTCAGGAACTATCAGACCATTATAATTAACAACCAAATAAGTCCGATATATAATGAGGAATTATTGAGTTGTTGACTATATAGGCTCGTGGGGCCTATACAAATAATTTATTTCCTACCACATCATCATGACCAAAGAAGGAGCTATCGCTTTCCACCCAGGAGAATACATCAAAGACGAACTAGAAGCCAGAGGACGAACTCAGAAAGACCTTTCCAATATCATCGGGAAATCTACCAACGAAGTAAACGAAATCATCACCGGGAAAAGGAATATCAGCCCGAGATGGGCATTGCTGCTTGCCGCAGCCTTCGGCACTTCCGAAGACCTTCGACTAGGCTTGCAAAAAGACTATGATTTATATAAAGCTAGAACAATGTTCACCGTCAAATTTCTCGACCAAATCAAACTGAAAGCCAAGAAACATTCGCAATTGGCGATGGCCTAGAGCTTCTGTTTAAAAAAAGCAACGATACATCGTCACTCTTAATATTCATCATATTTTCATTGTAAAATATCCGTATTAGCCCTATCAGCATAAAAGCTCACCAACAACGCCAACTCCTTTGTCCATATAACATTTTCTCAAGCCGTTTTATCTTTCTTATGGAAGATTAGCAAGGGAACCGTGTGATTATTCGCAGATATCATGACCATTCTATAAGCGACATCGCCTATGTAGAGCTTTAATTTGTAGATGGGATCTTTGAGATAAATTTTGTTGGATATTTTTTTGCTGATACGTTGAGCAAAAACAGGGTAGTCAATTTCCAGTTTCTTGAAATTATCTTTCACAAAATGCTTGAATGTTTCCGTGATCAGGATCTTCATACTACTTGTTTTTTAGCGTCCTTAAAAGCTTATTCACTCACGGCATCTTACCTATGATTTTTAATTCTTTCTTGTTGAATTTTTCAGTTTCACCAAAAGTCATTTGTTCAGATTCCTGTATAGACTTTTCCAACAACAAATCCAAAAAGCTAAGATATGATAACGTCTTTTTATCTACTTTGAATGGTACTTGAGTTACCGTTACATTCATTTGATTCCTTTTTACTAAGTAAAGTAACCATACTTTAATAATTTCCTCCCAATTTTCAATCAAAAAGCCTGAATTAAGTAATCTTTCCAAAAACTTGAAAAGAGAGGAGGAAAAACTACAAGTTGGAGAACAATCTTCCTACAAATGCAGTCAACGATTTTAGTTCTTTGCATATTGTTTGAGCTGGACTACATTCAAGAATAGGAAACCTAACTACGTAGCGAGGCATGCAAAGAACTAGCCCCTTTGATTACTTTCCCGGCAATGAGGGAAAGTAATGCCGGGCGCGTGCAAGCTTGCCCGCAGTAGGCAGGGCGCAAGAAGAAAAGAAATTTATTTAGTTATTACCTTCATGAACTACAAACACACGCAAATTGGTTACCTGATGATAGTGGTCACACTGGTTGTGCTGATGCTTTTCGAATGGGCTTATATAACGACTGCTCACGAGCCGCCATCAGTCGACTCAGGGAATAATCTTCTCACCACTGGCACTATGCTAATAGTTTTGTTTATCCTTACCTCCTTTACGACGCTTCAGGTACATATCGATAAAACATATCTCCACATCAAATTTGGCTATGGCATTTTTAAGAAAAAGTTTTCGCTCCATGATATCGTGTCCGCCAAAACTGTAAAGAATCATTGGTGGTATGGATGGGGAATCAGAGGATGCTTTTGGCCCAAGATAAAGATTTGGAGCAGGCAATTGTGAAGGCAATTGAGTAATTTTTATTTATATCATTTAACATGATAAGCCTATCATGTTA
>PFWQ01000081.1:7914-14726 GCA_002791215.1 candidate division SR1 bacterium CG_4_9_14_3_um_filter_40_9 | reverse complement strand
CTATACTTGGACATATACGTTTATATCCAAATCGATACCCATGACAAAACTACACAGACTCAGTCAAAGACTACAATTCCCCTTTGAGATCAACAATAAGATCTTCAAATTAATCTCTGAGATTGACGCACTCAGTCGTGAATTTCAGATTACCGAAAAATTATCACCTCAAACCATAAAAAGACTCACCAAATCCGTTCTTGTTACATCCACCGGTTCCTCCAATCGTATCGAATGAAATAAATTGAGCAACGAAGAAGTAGAATCACTCTACAGCCATATGAATATCAAAAAATTTAAGACAAGAGACGAACAAGAGGTCGCAGGATATCTTGAGATTTTAAGCATGGTCTTTGAATCTTATCCAGACATCAATTTCAGCGAATGAGTTATCTTACAGCTCCACGAAATGATGCTCAAACACGTTGAGAAAGATATCGGACATAGAGGAAAATACAAATTCTGACCAAATAGAGTAGAGGCGAGAGATTATAAAGGAAATCTTGTAAAAGTGATCTTCAACCCAACCGAACCTGCCCTCACTCCTATCGAAATGAGAGCATTAATTGATTGGGCAAAACAAGCATTCAAAGAAAAAGCTATTCATCCCTTATTGATCATCGCCAACTTTATTTTTGAGTTTCTCGCTATCCATCCATTTCAAGATGGTAATGGCAGAACCAGTAGAGTATTAACCAACTTATTACTTCTCAAAAACGGCTACCTATTTACGCCTTTTGTCTCTCACGAATCGCTGATTGAAAGCAAAAAGGTGGAATATTACAAAGTTCTAGCAAAGACTCAGCAGACATGGAAAACCAAACATGAAGATATGTCGGCTTGGATTCTTTTTTTCCTAGAAATTCTCAAAAAGCAGGTCAGCAAAGCAATTGAGCTATCCCACACCGACAATATCGAGATTCATTTATCCGATATTCAAAACAAAGTATGGAATATTATTCTTGCCAACAATGATATATCCAGACAGGAAATTCAGAAGAAAACAGGATTATCAGATAGTACTATCAAACAAGTCATCAACAAACTCATCCACATGAAAAAAATCGAAAGAATAGGAGAGACAAGATCAGTAAAATATAGAGTTTTATAATTGACCCATTCACCCATGCCCATGCAAGACATCATCGCGAAAGCCAGAGAATATGCCCTCAACGAAATCAAACTCTACGGGACACCAAAGAGTGAACATTTTGACTTAGCAAACGAAAAATGACAGATGCTGGCTAAGAAACTCGGTGCGGATAAAGATATTGTCATGCTCTGAACCATCCTTATGGACCTCAAATTAGGCGAATGCTTCAAAGAATGAAAATTGCAAGAACATGTCGCTAGAAGCTCCCAAGCCGCAAAGAAATTTCTTCAAGATTTTGATATCGCTCCAGAAAAACTTACAAAAATAATCTCCTGCATCGAACAGCATCATGGCACACCAAACTATCTTTGCCTGGAAGCAGAGATATGTGCAAACGCAGATTGCTACAGGTTTCTCCATCCTAGATGAGTCGTATCAGCATTCATTTTATTTGGCAGAAGAGACGAATCCACCGACACTGCTCTCACTCAAGTGGAGAAGAAAATGGATGAGAAATTCAGCATTCTTTCTTTACCTATCTGTAAGGAAGAATTAACTCCTTATTACAATCAATTCAAGAAATTTATTGCCGAAGCAAAAAGTGAATAATATTTATCTCATCCAATCATCCACATGAGACTCATCATTACAAGACACGGTGAAACAGAGGAAAATAAAGAAGGCATAATACAAGGCCATCTGCCAGGTAAACTTTCTGCTGAATGAATTGACCAAGCAGAAAAAGTAGCGCTGAGATTGAAAGATGAAAAAATAGATTTTATTTTTTCAAGCGACCTAGCAAGAGCCGCAGATACCGCACAAGAAATCGCCAAATTTCATCCCAATACGCCTATCAAATTGGTCGAAGATTTGCGCGAAAGGTATCTTGGAGAATTTCAAGGTAAAAGAAGAAGCGAAGTTAATGAGACAGAATCAAAAGATGAAGAACCGATGAAAGCATTATATGATAGAGCAGAAAAGTCCCTATATAAAATACTCTCAAAACACCACCAAGATACCATTTTATTTGTCGGACATAACGGGATAAATAAGGCGATGATAGCTGTGATTACCGGCAAAAAACATGAAGATATCAAAGATATCGAGAGACAACACAACACAAGCGTTAATATATTTGAAATAGATGAGAATAAAAATCATATAATACATGTTTTTAATTGCATAAAGCATCTAGAATAACTATGAAAAAAATCGCCCTCCTCACAGGCTGATCCAAGGAGAAAGAAATCTCTTTCCGCTCTGCGAAGAACATCGAAAACAATCTCAAAAAGACTCACAAGGTGGATATCTTCGTCCTTCCCGAAGACATCGGCAAATTTTTTGCTACGCACAAGAACTACGACCTCGTCGTCCCTATGGGCCATGGCGAATACATCGAAGACGGAAAAATCATCGGCTTGCTGGAAATTTTGAACAAAAAATATCTGCTCTCATCAGCAGAGACACATGCCATCTGCATGAATAAATACCTCACCAATCTCATGGTGAAGGATCTCGGCTTCACAGTCCCCGAGAGCGTTCTCGTGCAAAAAATAGACGACATCAAAAATATCAAATTTAAGAATAAATTTTTCGTAAAACCAAATCATGGCGGATCTTCAGTCGATACAGGCGTCTTTGAAAATGTGGCGAAGGCCAAAAAAACAATTACACACATTCTGACCTACGACGATGCTATCGTCCAGCAAGCAATCAAAGGAAGAGAGTTTACCGTATCCGTCATAGGGGATTATGATAAAAAGCCTCAGGCTATCGCCGTCACGGAAGTCGTCACCAAGAGAGAATTTTTTGACCATGCAGCCAAATATGAATGGAAAGATACCCAGGAAATCACCCCAGCGAACATCGACAAGAAAATGCAGAAAGAACTCGAAAGCACAGCTCTCACCATCTATACAATACTAAAAATCAGAACCCTTTCCAGGATAGATTTCTTGTATTCCAAGGGGAAATTCTATTTCTTGGAAGTGAATACCATTCCAGGCATGACAGAAAAATCCTTCCTGCCACAGGCACTAGAATATCACGGCACCACCACAGAAAAATTTTTTAATGATGCAATCAAGAATTTATAATTGCGACTTTTTATTGCTGAGTTGTCATTGCGAGGAGCAAAGCGACCATTCTTCATTTCCTAATTTAGAATTATGACTATTGTACGAATCATCTTGGGACTCATCCTCACCCTCATCTGAACTGCCGGAGCAATCCTGCCAGTCCTTCCAGGACCATTATTAAATTACATCGCTTTGCTCATTTTGCAATTCACTGGCGGACATCCTTTCAGCACAGAATTTTTGATTCTCCGATGAGGAGTAATTGTTCTGGTAACCATTTTGGATTATGTCATTCCCGTGATATGAACCAAAAAATTCTGATGAACTAAATGATGAGTAACATGAAGTACCATCTGACTTATCATAGCTGTAATTATCCTCCCGATATTGTGAATAAGCATAGGACCATTCGGCATTCTTGGACTTATTGCGTGACCATTTCTTGGCGCGTATTTAGGAGAGAAGATGGCAGGCGGGAAGCACGCTCATGCATTGAAATCAGCTTTCTGATCTTTTCTATGATTTGCCGCTGGGACTATTTTGAAGTTGGTAGTTTGTATTGTAATGGGATTATATTTCGTTATTGAATCATTTAAGATCATTAAAGCAACGTTCTAAGAATTTTCTATCATCTATTCTCTTTTATCTATCATCTAAGTCTCCATGAAAAATACTCTCATCACCAAAATGATCCACACCGAAAATCAGAAAATCAAAAAGATGAATAGACAAG
Organism: candidate division SR1 bacterium CG_4_9_14_3_um_filter_40_9; assembly: GCA_002791215.1. GTDB lineage: Bacteria > Patescibacteriota > Gracilibacteria > Absconditabacterales > Absconditicoccaceae > UM-FILTER-40-9. The sequence continues at coordinate 10,822 of PFWQ01000081.1, read as the reverse complement.
TCGTTGAGTCTATCAAGAACAACGAATCCATCACTCAGCAAGTGCTAGAAACCAGTATGGTGCCGCAATCTTTCTCAGAAAGATTAGCAGACAGGGTTGCCTCATTTGGAGGAAGCCGATATTTCATTGTCAGCCTTTTTGTCTTTATGGCTTTATGGATCATTCTCAATGTAGTCCGATTAAGCAACAGCGCATTTGATCCATTCCCTTTTATTCTACTCAATCTTATCCTATCTTGTTTGGCAGCTGTTCAAGCTCCCGTCATTATGATGAGTCAGAACAGAAAAGAGACCATAGACCGCAGAAGAGCAGAAAATGATTACCTTATCAATCTCAAAGCTGAAACACAGATACAGATGCTGGAAGAGAAAATTGATTTGATGGTAACCGAACAGATGAAGAACCTCTTCAAATTACAGGAAGCGCAGACGACACTCCTCAAAGACATCAAGAAACATGTGAGCAAGTAAAGGCACATTGCATGTGTATCTTCTTTTAAGAACATAAAAAATCATGAAGTATTTCATCATCATATTCCTTTCCGTAATCTTCTACCTGAGCTACGCTCAGGCATATTTTTTTGGTTTGAAATCAGCAGACAATACTATCGCCAACATCCAACAAATCCAAGAAAAATATAATCTCAACATCCCCGTAGTTTCCTTTATTTTTGATCCACGATGACAAGAAGTTAGAGATGTAATGAACGCACTCAGCGGAACATTGGGAACAGACAAAGTGTACCACATCACCATAGCACCGGAATCGCTCACTGCCAAAGAAGTAGCTGACGGAAGATTCGATAAAAAATACAGAATATTTTTCCAACTCATCAAAACAAATAAGCTGAAAGTGATTTTTAGGACTATGCACGAAATGAACGGTGGCCGATATCCACGGAGTTCCAATCCGGAAACCTTCAAGAAAGCCCGAGTTCATGTACGGAAACTTTCAAGAGAGGAGTGACTGACCGCCTGAAATATCCTTTTCGATTTTTCAGTAAATCATCGGGACATGCCGACCAAAGATCCACGTCCTTCACAAAATTCCAAACTCATACAGTGCAAACGGAAAAATAAAGAAGCATTACAATGTCCTACATTTGAGGATTATTATCCAGGAGACGAATATGTAGATATCATGGGATTTACCTTTTACAACCGAGGGAAAGCAAGCTACAATAGAGACCGATTGACGCCAGCTCAGATCGTCAACCAGAAAGGACGGAACACGCTCAAAAGGATCAAAGCATTTAATAAGCCGATATTCATCGATGAGGTTGCTACGACCGCGGTTCGATACGAAGACAAATACAATGCCAAGAAATCCCGCGAAGCGTACAAAACAGACAGCGCCAAAAAAAATAAACGGATCCGACAATTACAGCACCTTATGGATACCGAATACAACATCTTGGGATTTGTGTATTTCAACGTAGATTATACCAAGGGACTGACCCAAAGGCCTATCGGCGAAGCAGACCGATCTGCCATAGACCTTACGACCAAGAAAATCTACCCAGCCATACTCGATGTCGCTCATGGCACCCAGCAGATCGTGAAGAGAAACCAGCTTATGAAATTATTTGGAGTCTGGCCAGACATATCAAGAAGAGGAAAAAATTTATTCTTGAATACAGGAGCTAAATAGTTATCAATTTTTGGAATCAAAAGAATAATCTTCTTAATTTTTTAGTTAACAATCAAAATATGATTTATCCAAAACATGTCGCAGTTATCCCCGACGGAAATAGGACGCGAGCCAAAGCTAATGGTAAAGATCTTCCACAAGCGTATATGACATCATATGAAAAAGCATTAGAGGTCATCAAATATACCTTTACCTACACCGACACCAAAGTATTCACACTACGATGATTGAGTACAGAAAACACCAAAAACAGACCCAGAGAAGAATTCAACTTCCTTATGACGATGTACAAACTCATAGATAGCGAATTGGATGATTTTTTGATTGCCAATAAAGTGAACTTCAAGACAATAGGAGATCTGAGTGCAATCACGGACGATTTCAAGGAATATCTCACGACCAAAGAACAAAGAACCAAATGCGATTCAGACAGATACCTGATATTTGCAGTCAACTATGGAGGAAGAGATGAAATCATCAGAGGAATAAAAAAATTAAATGCCCAGAATATAGACTTCGGACAGATTACAGAAGATCAAATAAGTAATGCTCTCGACCTATGAAACTATCCGCCTATCGAACTAGTAATTAGAACAAAAGGGGATGAGGCACAGAGGACTTCAGGATTTATGTCACGACGAATCGGCTATGCGGAATTGTATTTTACCGCCAAAAAATGTCCGGAATTTGAAGTGAAAGATTATGAAGAATCATTGAAACGATTTAACGCGATGGCGGAGAAACGCAATTTTGGTAAATAGAAAACAAAAAAGAAAACCCTCCTAAATCCTCCCTTCAAGGGCGGACTTTATTCCTCCCATAGCAGGGGAGGTCAGGTGGGGTAAAGAATTCTTTAACTCTTTAATCTAAAGTCGCCATGAAAATTTCTATCAACACAAACGATCTCATCGACATCATGGATATCGTCACGAGTTTCGTAGCAAAAAACGCAACCCTTCCTATACTCCAGAACATGTACTTCAAAGCCTCAATAGATTCGCTCGTATTGAGAGCTACTGATATGGAAAAATATGTAGAAATCGAAATGCCTTGTGCTGTCGTTGTCGAAGGAGCGATCACTGTCAATGCAAAGACATTCTCAGATATCGTCAGGACTATAGAAGAAAAAACTATCGAAATAAATGTTGATCAAAAATCACAAATCATGACTATCAAATCAGCTAAAGATGTCTTTGAAATCAACGGAATTGCAGCAAGCGAATATGTAGCCTTGCCCGATGTTCCCAAGGATAATTCC
>PFWQ01000081.1:679-7860 GCA_002791215.1 candidate division SR1 bacterium CG_4_9_14_3_um_filter_40_9 | reverse complement strand
CAAGGTATCGAAAAAGTCGAATACGCGGTGACTGAGAAAAATTTCAGCCCAGTCTTGACCGGTATTTTGTTGAGATCCAAAAAATCTGACGAGTGAAACAAGCTTACCTTCGTGGGAACTGATTCATTCAGACTTGCGGAATTCAAGACCGACAGCATAGGCGATAACAATGATTTCTCATTGATAATTCCGAAGCTCACGGTCACGGATATCCAGAAAATCGCTGAATTCGCTAAGGCTAACGAATGCGACGAAATCCAGATCCACTATTCAGAGAATCTCGTAGCTTTCCAAGCAAACATCAAGCATACGAAGATATTGGCGACTTCTTTGCTTATCCAAGGCAATTTCCCGGAATACGATAGAGAGGAAATCATGCCGAAGAATTTCAATACCAAGATCTTGGTGGACAAGAATCTCTGTGAAAAGGCCATCAGAAAAATCTGAATTCTCACCAGAGACATCAACAACTTTATCCAGATAGAAACTGACAAAGACAACATCATCATCTCTTCCGGTAAGACCAGCAAAGGAGCGTGAGTGACAAATATTTCTGCTATCATCGAAGGCGCACCGGTAAGTTTTGGCATCAATGGAAGATATATCACTGATTTCATCAGAGTTATGAAAAGGGACGAACTTCTTTTCAATGTCGTAGACAAGCAAAAACCGCTGATTATAGAAGAAAAAGACAACACCCAATATAAATATGTAGTCAGACCGCTGATAAACAGTTAAAAATTGTTAAAGATCGATAAAACTTGATAAAAATGGGATTACCAGTTTTTAACTATATTTCAAACAATTTTTATCCATTTTTATCGCGACCTGGTCTCGGTGTTTACCGGACAGCATTTATCAATTTTTATCAAATTTTTTTTCATGAAGAAAGGTTACACATTAGTTGAACTCGTAATCGTCATGGTTATCATCTGAGTCCTTATGCTGGCGTTCAGGAACGTTTTTCAGGTTAAAAACAAAGATTCATTGTACGGCGAAGCGTGCATCAATAATCTGTATGGAGATGTAAGCAACTATCTCTATTCAGCCATCACGAGCAAAGCCATAACTTCAGGTACAGATAAGATATATCCGACCATCTATTATATAGATTTTGATACAGCTGAAACAGGAAACGCTATACGTCTTGCCTATTCCACAGGCGGAGCGATAATCACAGAATCATATCTATCGCTCACCGGGACGGTCCCAAGCAATTATAACTGCAAAACAAACAGTTATTATATGATGCTCAGCGGACAATTTCTCCAGGTAAAAATCAATAAGGGGCTGACGGAAGATGTAAATCTACGCTCCATGAGCCTAAGCGGAGGAGGGATCATGCCGAGCACGTTTACCAGTGACGTCAAGTTTCTCCTGAAATACCCCGGCAGCACATGATATAAGGAATTAGGAAGATTTGAAGTGGATATAAGAACGCAGAGCATCAAAAGCAAAATGTGCTTAGCCATAAACAACACGTGAGATTGCAACAATCGGAATCAATAATACGGTTGTCATTGCGAACACAGTGAAGCAATCTAACCGACTTTATAGGTCCAGATTTACCACGCGGAGCCTGTCCCGCAGAAGTGCGGGGCTCGTAATGACGGACCATTGTAACCCATAACCTTACATTAATTATGCACGACCAACAATCATTATTAGAAATGCCCAATTATGAAAACAACCTGATTTTCTACAAAGTCATGAATTATCCTATACCTACAAACTCCCAGTACCTTCTTTTCGAAAAGAATCTCGACCTTTGACCTTACAAACCTTCGACTTTACAGACCTTTAGTTGGTACAAACCGAATCCGTTCATGCATGAGTATATCCAATACATCGACAGATTCTGACGGCTTTACAGATCCATACCCTTCATCAAATCCATCTACCTATGTAATTCCATCTCTTTCAATGCGCTCAAGGAGGATTCTGACATAGATCTCTTTATCGTGACCAAGAAAAAGGCACTCCGACGTGCAAGATTCTTCAGCGTTCTGTTTTTTGTCTTTTTATGACTCAAAAGATCGCTCAAGAGGAAAACCAAGAAATTCTGCCTCAGTTTCTACATAACAGAGGATGCTGATAACCTTTATAATATCACGTTGCCCAAGACTGATATCTACTTCAGCTATCGGTTAGCACACCTGATACCCTTATATAGAGAGCAACAAACCAACATATATCATGCCAACAAACGATTGGTTAGCATACTCCCTAACTTTCCACAACAGCACATTATCAACATATGAAACAAAGAATTCAGAGGGAATGCTAGAGTAAAAAACATCCTTGAATTCCTGTTCTGAGGCCTATGGGGCAGATTATTTGAGATGATGATAAGACTCATCCGGCTGCCTATCATGATCTACAAAACAAAAAAACACCAGGAAGATTGACGGTGAATTATCATCAATAATCGCATCCTGAAATTCCATCTCGATATTAGGAGAAAGGTACGTCTCAACTATACTTTGCGAAAGAAGTGAATCCACAAAACCCTCTACGGAGTACGTGATTCTTAATAAATTTTAGCCCCCATCGAAGGGGGGTTTGGGGGGTAAGAAATGGTAAGCTAACTTATAGCTATCAGACTATGAATCAGGGTGTTAAAAACTGATAACCAAAGTATATCACAATTAGAGTAAATCTAATTGTTTTTTTGTATTCATTACATAAATGAGAGGATGGACAAATATAGTTCACTATCCAAATAAGTCCGAAATGTAATGAGGAATTATTGTGATAGTGACTACGGAGTTTTTAAATTTTTAATGGTCCTCTAAGTATGAAAAACATTAAGGCAGTTTTTGACATCGGAAACGATAGTATCAAAGGGGTAGTTTTTGGAGAAGATGATGGTAAAAATATCATTCTTGTGAAACAGATGGAGCCGACTCAAGGCTTACGCAAAGGGAAAATCTTGGATTCAGAAAATTTCGTCAACACCATCAATAAAGTGGCTGAAGGATTCATAAAAAAACTAGGTTGAGATTTCATCGATGAAGTATTTGTAAGCATCTCTCATCCTGAAGCGCTTGTACAAAGAGTAGTAGAGCAGAAGAGGATCATGTCTGATGAGATAGGAGAAGATGACGTAGAACATCTTTCCAGGGTTATCTCAGATATTTCTATAAAAAGCAATTTTGAGACTATCAAAATAGTTCCTGTCTACCGGATCATAGACGAAATAAAGAAGGAAAAGGATCCTATAGGAATGAAAGGGAAGAAACTCGAACTTGTAGCGGATGTCTTTATGCTTCCCAAGAATCTTTACAATAGCATCATAGAAAGTTTCGAAAGGATCGGACTCAAAGTGACAGACATCATCCCGAATATCATCGCTTCCACAGAGATAGCCATCGATTATGATCATAGAGATCTTGGTACTGTCCTCATAGACATAGGGAAGAATCAGAGCAGTTATGTCATCTATGAAGATGGATATCCGTTGGGATACGGCACTATACCTATCGGCGGAGAAGACGTCACCAAAGATATTTCCATAGGTATGCAGATCGACATCAAAGAAGCTGAAGATCTCAAAAGATCATATGGGACAGCGCTCTTGAGTAAGGATAATATGCCAGAGAATAGCCCAGTCGATATGTTATTCCTTTCAGACATCATCAACGCAAGATACGAAGAGATATTCAATAAAGTAAATAATCATCTCAAACAATTAGAGAAAGACGGCAAATTACCTGGAGGAGTACTCCTGCTAGGATGATGAGCAAAGGTACCGAATGTAGATTTATTAGCAAAGGATGTATTCAAACTAGCGACATTTTATGGAAAAGATACAATACTTGATTTAGGAGATCTATCATCCAACATCCAATTCACCAATGTGTTAGGCGCTTACGTACGATCAAATAAATATACTGAGTGAAGAAAGTGAAATTTCAAACTCAACTTTGATGTCGTAGGTAGTATAGGAAAGTTCTTCAAAGACCTTTTCTAGTTGATACTAACCAAGTAGGACAGGAATACCTCAAAAACTTTTCCAAGACTTCAGTCCTTTGAAAAAGGAAGATTGCAACCCTTCTTTACAAGCCATTGTAGGTAATTGAGGTATCTCCTATGCATCTAAAAACTCAAAACAAATAAGTAAAGACGCAAAATATTGCGTCTCTCCAGAAAACTTTTAATTCTTAAATTTCTAAATTAAATGACTATTCAAGAGATTAGACCTGAATTTATTCCTGGTGCAAAGATCAAAGTACTCGGAATCTGAGGCTGTGGAAACAAAGCTATCAATAGGATGATAAGCGAATGACTCGAAGGCGTGGGATTTGTCGCCATCAATACTGATGCGCAGGATCTCGCCGGCAATTTGGCGGATAAAAAAGTGAATATCTGACTCAATTTGACGAAAGGACTCGGAGCAGGATCAAATCCTGAAATCGGAAGAAAGGCAGCAGAAGAGAGCGAAGGCGAAATGAAAGCCATACTTCAGGATACTGATATGGTATTTATTACTTGCGGTATGGGATGAGGTACAGGAACATGAGCGGCTCCCGTGATAGCAAATATCGCCAAATCTATGGGGATTCTAACTGTCGGAATCATCACTAAACCGTTTTCTTTTGAAGGTAAAAAGAGAGAATTGAATGCGGAAGAAGGCATCAAGAAAATGAAAGAAGCAGTAGATACGCTGATAGTCATCCCAAATGATAAAATTTTCACCGTCATCGACAAAAAGACCACGTTCAAACAAGCATTCACTATGATAGACAAGATCTTATTCTTGGGAGTCCAAGGAATCTCTGATCTCATCGTAAGACCAGGAGATATCAATATCGACTTTGCAGATATCAAAATCGTTATGCAGAATTCAGGCAATGCATTGCTCGGAATCGGCTATGGCGCAGGAGAAAAAAGGGCAGTGGATGCGGCTCGCAAAGCTATCGAAAATCCGCTTCTTGAAACCAATCTCGATGGAGCGAAGAGCATCATATTCGCAGTAGCAGGATGATATGATCTGACGCCGACCGAAGTCAGAGAAGCTGCGGCGGTAGTAGAGGAGATTATTGATAGTGACGTAAATATGATCTGGTGAATGACCTTTGATGAATCTTATGAAGATGAAGTCAAAGTGACTATCATCGCAACCGGATTCGCTGAACAAAGCACAGACGCCATCCTCAAGGTGCCTAGAAGAGATATTCTCGGCAGACCGACAAAAGAAGCTGAAAATTTCATCACCAGAGGCATCAAGAAAGACATCAACATAACAGATCCAAAAGCAGAAGATAAGGTGATAACCATAGAGGAAGATCTAGAAACACCAGCATTTATCAGAAGATCACTAAATAAAGAAAAGAAGTAATTCGACAGTCTTTCCGGTTCCGTAGTACTACGGGAGAGCTGGAATCTAATTAGGTAACATTAAGTCACTTTGTCAATCAAAAACAACGAATAAAAACGTAAAAATTTGCAAAACGCTGAATCGGAGGATATAATAAGAACGCATAAACGATCAAACGCTTAAACGCTTAAACGCTTTATCGTTTCGTCGCTTTGTCGTTTTAACGTTTAAACGTTACATTCATGAGACTAAAAATTTCAACTCCAGACAAATCAGTGTACCAGGGAGAAGTAAGAAGTATCTCGCTACCAACGGATAGCGGTACGATAACTATTACAGAAAACAGCGCTCCTATGGTGACTTCCCTCAAACCAGGAATCATCAATATCGTTCCATTTGAGAGCACACACCTATCAGGCTACATCTTTTCCAAAAATGAAATATTGATCAGCATAGGTAAAGGTATGGCATTCGTAGATGGTAAAATCATCCGCATCGTAACTTCTTCAGCTACTACCATCCCCACAGAATCATTGGAATCGCTCAGAAAGAAAAAGGAAGCGTTGGAAGGAGAAATTATACAATTGAAAGCCAAAGGAAGCATCGAACAATTATCCAACAAGATGAATATTCTAGAAAAAATCAACGCTGATCTTCAACTCGAATCCATTTACAATCACGCTTAATTAGTAGTCTCCACGCACAGAAATAGAAAAAAGGCCTATGCAGATGGGTCTTTTTTTCAAAAAGAAAAACAAACCTCCCACCCGGCATCCAGTGGGTGCCGGATTCCCCCTCCTTATCGGGAGAGACAAATAAAAAATTAATAGTGTCTCCTGACAAGGAGAAGGGTGCCCTTTCAGGGTAGAGGTTTGCCAACAACAAACCATTTGTTTTTTCATGCTTTTCCATATAACAATTAACGTCTTTTACGTTTTTTACGTCTTTTACGATTTTCATGTACTTCGCAGTCCTCGGAAAGAATTCAGAGATAAGTATGGCAGAGCTCGAATACGCTCAGCCGAAAAATATCAAATCCATTCGAAACAATATCATCACCTTTGATAGTGATTTTCCTGAACACATAAAACAGCTAGGCTGAGTGGTCAAACGGGGCAGAGTAGTCTCCAAGAAAGGATTAGAAGATATTCTCAGACATTCTCCGGAATCCTCAGGATCATTCTCCGGAATTCTCAAATTAATCTGAGTGAACGACGAAAATCTAGGAAAGAAACTCAAATCCGAATACTGAATCAAAAGATTTAAGCTCGTAAAACTCGCACATACCGACAAGGAAGTGAAAGAGAAATGATTGGAAATCATACAAGTCAGCAAAGAACAATTCGGCATTGTGGAGGGTTACCAACCGATATATCTGTATGAAGTCGTGGACTTCGAAAAACCTGCCCGCAGTATGCAGATGGGGATGATACCAGCCAAGCTTACTCACATCATGCTCAATATCGGCCTCTCCGTCATTGCGAATTCACACGTCATTGCGAATGAAACGAAGCAATCTGAAATAACAGTCTACGACCCATTCGTAGGAAGCTGAACGACAGGCTTTCTGGCCAATCATTTCGGATATGACTTCATAGGTTCTGACATAGATATTTCCACTGCAGAAAAAAACAAATCCCGACGAATTGGACACAAGTTGGCGAATCCAGACAAAAAATTTGAATTATTTACCCACGATATCCATGACAAAATACCTTTGGATCGTTTCAGCGTTTCAGCGCTTAAGCGTTTCAGCCTTCTGATAGTCACCGAATGACGACTCTGACCCATCATCACCGCTAAATCCACCACCAAGGACGTCCAATTAGCCCAAGTCCAAGTCCTCAAACTCTACGAATCT
>PFWQ01000081.1:0-572 GCA_002791215.1 candidate division SR1 bacterium CG_4_9_14_3_um_filter_40_9 | reverse complement strand
TCCCGCGGCTTCGTGCGGGATAAACTCCGGACAGGGGGATTTTGCAGCCATTTGTACCATTCCATATTACATCTGACATTCCAATACCCTCGAAGCAAAGCTTAGTAAAGACCTTTCGTCAAAAGGTCTCTCTATAGCCTCCATCCCCGAAATCTATGCCAGAAAAGACCAGCTGATCGGCAGGAAAATATTGATCATCAAATAGAGGAATCTCCCCGCTGAGCAAAAAAGCGATTACGAGGTTGAAAATCAAAAGAAAATCCTTATAAGAAAGGCAATGAAATTATTTTAATAAATAAAACATTATTATGAGACTTATCAAAATAACCCCCAAAAAAGATTATTCATTATTTCTAGAATATGATGACGGAGTAAAGTGAAAAATTTCCTTAAAAAATAAACTTTCTACTATAATTTTTTCCCCATTAAAAGATTACTCTCTTTTTTCCAAAGCAAAACTTAATAAATTTTGATCGGCTATTATCTGGAATAACAAAATAGACATGGATGCCGCTAACTGTTACTACAAAATAACAAACACATTTACACAATAAAAAATACAAAATGACTCC
>PFWQ01000090.1 GCA_002791215.1 candidate division SR1 bacterium CG_4_9_14_3_um_filter_40_9 | reverse complement strand
AATTTGTTTGACTGTCGGCGAGATATTTTCCACTCTCGAGTCTATTGTCTTATAGCTATAGATTTCTCATTTTCCTATACAACCGGGCACGTATATGCTTAATTTTCCTCGTCCGATATAATATCAGTTCCCAGGATAGAGACCGTAAAGAGATAATTTATCCCCATCATATGATCTATGCGGCAGACTCGAGTCATTGAATTTAGTAAAAAAGTTGACTGCGGAGTCTCCTAATGGAGGATTTGATGTCCAGGTAGGAGTTTTTCGATCACTTGCACTGTCTGCATCAGGCATGAGATTCGTGAATTTTAAGTCAGTCGCTTCGTTTTGCGGATTTACGAGAATATCATTAAATGTTTTACTCCTATCTAATAAATCTTTCTCTTTTAAAGAAAACTTTTCTTGAATCATATTGGTGTATGTCCCCAATCATTTATATGAATTCGCATCTGGCTGCGCTCCGGTGATTGCTTTAGATCCGGCTATATCATATATAGGCAATCTTGAATCTTTGTAATCGAATTCTTTTAAATCATTTGTACTTGAATCTGTATTTATAGCAGAGGCTCCTCATCGCATCCTGGTCGCAAAATCTGGTATTGACTCGCATCATCATTGTTTGTCTGGATTGCTAGTATTGCATGGAGGATTGTTTGGGTTTGCTTGTCGGTATCTTTTTTGCAGACATATGTTCCAATTTTCCCGTCAAAAAAGATAGCTGTTACAATAAACCCCTCGAGAATCTCTTGTACTTATTTTATTCTGATCATAGATTTTTATATCATCCTTGATCGCATTAAAGTCGTATCATTTATTCGCCTGCACCTGAGTAGATAACACATTGTAAGTTGACCCTATTGACCTGTCAGCTCTAGCTCCTGTAGCTGTTACTCCTGATAAAGTTGTAATGACCTGGTCAGGGAATGTCCCTCTGTAAAAACTGCTGTCTTGCACAGATTTTACATTGATTGCATCTATTCCGAAATAATAATTCCTCCATAAGTTATATGTTTTTCGTTTACAGGTGACTTTCGGAATCTGAATTTTAGTATCCCCTTCGAATTCCAATTTGGTCAAAGGAACCGGTACGTCCATGTAATACTTCTGATCTTCGATTTGTTGATTGAGACCATTTTCCAGTTGCGTATTGGCATCCACAAGAAGAGGATTGAGACCTACGTCGGAATTTCACACTACCCGTGCATCTTTTTGTACAATCTTGTTGTAATGAGAATCAAAGCTCATATTCAGATCTCCACTGGCATCTGCCTGATACCGTCTTGCTGCGGTTTTAATATTGTCTCTCATGCGTGTCAGATATTTGGTGCTCAATAGCGAGTCATATCATTTGAGAAATTCCTGACTCATCTTCTGGAGTGTAAGCGTGGGTGCTTTTGCGCTTTCCATTTCCCCTTCTCCCATGATTTGGTTGGACTTATCCATCAGTGTTTGTATCGTCGATCAAAAGTCTGCGGCTGCTTGTTCGTCAGCATCTGGATTATTCGGGATAAGGTCGCTTAATCAATTTGTCAGCTCATCTGTTGCATTGCTTATCACATTATTGTGCTCTCCTTTGAGCGTATCGAGAAGAATGTTCGTAAATCTGCGATAGCCTACGTCTTCAGAAAATAAGAAACTGTTTGTATAGTATGTGATATTATCTGTAAGAAAATATTCTTTGGTTGCTACAAAATCATCGTATCGGATTTTGGATGCGACAAATTGTGTTCATGTGTTAGCATCTGTCTGTAGTGAATTATATGTCTGCAATTTATTGAAAAATTTCTTATATTTTGCTATATCTTCTTTGAAATTAATAATACCATGCCAGACTTCCGCCTGGCCATTCGGATTGTCATTGTAGGTGAAAAAATCTTTATCGGCATTGTACACAAATTGTTGATCCTCGAAATCTACGTATGGGTAGATACTTGGGTAAATAAAGGTGTTATATTCTACCACCGGTAAAGGAATGTCACCTATCAAAACCAATCATACCAATTTGGATGGAGCATCTTTGATTCAATCGAAATACATATTTTCCAACATCTTCACGATGTCCTGTGCCTTGAATCAGTCTGCCGGGTCAATATTAATCGGCAAGACTATTGCTTTGGAATCTGAAATCTTCTGTTGGACATAGTTTTTGGCATATCGAGTTAATCCCCAGTTGTCGGTGCCTTTGATTCCCTCATAAATATTCTTATCAACGATAACTGCTACGAGATTTGTATTTGTAATTTGACTTTCTGCATTTGCAGAGTTTACAAAAAAGAAGTCATGCATGACGTATGACAAAAGGTATACTATAAGTAGGGTTCGAACGAATCTTTTTTTGAGGAGTTTTTCCATATCGAGACTAGTGTTTCTTTATTTTTAAATATATCAAAAAATTCGTCAATTTCACTATACAAAAATGCCCTTTAAAAGGAATAGAAAACTGCTCAAAATCTCGCTTTTGAATTGACAATTTGTGGTAATATTACGGAAATCGGCGTGCTCTTGTTTTTTTTTATTTTTTATGTCTGTGGCGCGCTTCGCAGACTGACTTTTGGCATTGCCCTCCCGCACTATTGCGGGACAGGCGCCAGTCAGCAAAAGGTCTAGTTCTTTGTCCCGACACTTCGGGACTATAAAGTTCATTTTGCTATTCCCTGATGTACCCAGCTCAAACAATATGCAAAGAACCAAAATCATTTACTGCGTTCATGTGCAGGTTGCTTCTATGTTCGATATCTTTCGTTATTCCAAGATGAACTTGGTTTTGATGATTGGTTCGTGTGATGTCGACGTTTTTAGAAGTTTAGAATCTTCAATAGATTTTCTTCGGGATTTTTTTACAATGTGCTTGGTTTTATTTTTTATGATTTGGACATGAATTCAGAGCCGATACCATCATATTTGAGACCAGAGGATCTGGAAGGATTCGTAGGGCAGCCGCACTTAGTAGGTACAGGTAAGCCTATCAGTATTTTTCTTGAGAATGGTAAGGTCCCATCTATGATTTTTCGATGACCGCCGGGGTGCGGGAAGACGACTATGGCACATATCATCTCCAAGAAATTGAATCCTGACCCCGTAGCTGGTACGGGGCAATGTTTCTTCCATTTGTCGGGAGTGACGAGTAAAAAAGATGATCTCAAGGAAATCATAGAAATAGCCAAGAAAAATGTCGCCTACGGCAAGTCGACAATCGTCTTTTTGGATGAAATTCATCGTTGGAATAAGGCACAGCAGGATACTTTGCTCCCGTATGTCGAAAAAGGGACCATCATCTTGATCTGAGCGACAACAGAGAATCCGAGTTTTACGATAAATAATGCGCTGATTAGCAGATGTAGAGTATTTGTCTTTGAAGCATTGAAAGAAGATGAAATCGCTGATTTCATCAAAAAAAATCTCGAAAAAATCAAAAAAAACCATCCGAAAATCAGGATTTCCGATGAGAATATCCTCTTGGCGAGTAAGCTAGGAAATGGCGACCTAAGGAACTCGTTAAACGTTTTGGAATCTGCGATAATGATGAAAGGTGCAGAGGTGCAAAGGGGTAAAGGTGCAAAGGACAAATATGACGAAAAAGATGAACAAGATAAATGCGTTTCGTTGACTGATCAAGATATTCTTTCTGCAGGGCAGAAATCTGTCTATTATGATAGAGATAGTGAAGAACATTATAACATCATTTCCGCTGTCCACAAGTCATTGCGTGATGGAGATGGCGATGCAGCCTGTTATTGGATTCAGAGAATGCTCATGGGAGGTGAAGATCCGCTCTATATTTGCAGAAGATTAATGCGTTTTGCATCTGAGGACATATGACCAGCCGACAATAATGCACTGCTTTTGTCTACAACTGTCTATGATGCTGTTCAAAAGATAGGAATGCCTGAATGTGATGTATTCATCTTCCAATTGGCTATCTACCTAGCAAAAGCGAAGAAAAATAACCTGACCTATCGTGTCGCAATAGCGACTAGGCAGGATGTTGAAAAGTATGGGAATCTTCCTGTGCCAATGGTAATAAGAAATGCGCCGACAAAATTGATGGGTGAGCTGGGATATGGGAAAGATTATAAGTATGCACATAATGACCCTTCTGCGAAGGATCAGCAACATATGCCTGACCAATTAAAAAACAGAAAATATCTTTAATTTTTAAATGCCTGCGGCTGCTTTTCTTCTTACTTTCTTTATCGCCTTGCGCGGCTGGCGCGATACTTTTTGCTCCCAGGTCAAAAAGTATCCAAAAACCTCTCGTCGATTGTGGTCTTGGATATGTGTAGTATCGATATTGATTGCGTATGTGTTCCCTGGACAGACATTACAATCGACCTTGCCGGGAAGCGTTAATTTAGAGAATTACTTTTCCATAAAGTCCCCCTGACAAGGGGCTACAGTCCAGCAAAGCTGGAGAATGAGGGGGTTTGTTTTCTTTTCATCTAAAAAGTAGCCGTTTGGCTACTTTTTGAAAGGAAATCTATTTCCTGCAGCATTTTTTATACTTTTTACCTGAGCCACATGGGCATGGATCATTTGGTCTAGTTTTCTGATTCGGGTTCATATCGATGACGTGTGTTTCTGGTACTCCTGTCGGTTCACCGTCCTTGGTCTCAAATACTTCGAATCCATCCTGATTTTCGTAGACCATCTTTTGAGGAGATTCGGAGATTGATGGAGATTGTGGGATTTTTCTTTCAGCTGCTTTCACTTGCTGACTTACTTTTTGAAGCAGTTGGACGTATTGATTATCTTTTGTCTGGTTGGCTATTCTGAGCTGTTGTAATTCTTCCTGCTGGTGGATGCCTGCGAAGTCGATACCTGCGATGTATGTTGAGATATCCAATTTGAGATTATAGAGTAGATTCTGGAATTTATCGAAGGCCTCTTTTTTGTACACAATCAATGGATCGAGTTGGGCATAGCCCATAAGTCCTACCTTATCTCTGAGATAATCCATTTCGTCGATGTGTTTTACCCGAAGTGTGTCGATGTGATACAAATACACGTCTTTGAGTATGAGATACATCCTTTCTTGATCGATGGATTGCATATTGTGTTGTATATGCTTCGTCACACGTTCTGCTAATGGTTCTTGTAATGCTTCGTAGTTCATGCCAACATATTTTTCCATTTCTTCTGAGCTTAGCTTGAGAGAGAAGATTTTGTCTATGGTCTTGATAAATTCTTCCGTTGTTTGATTGAGTGTTTTGGCCGTATGTATCTGTGTATTCACGATATCTCACATATTCCTTTCTATCTCTCATTTCATCTCTTCGATGAGAAGTTTTTTTATTTCCGGATTCTCTTCGCTTTCGATGATTTCATCTCTTTTGTGGTAGATGGCCTGTCTTTGTTTATCGATGACGCTATCATAATCGAAGAGATGCTTTCTAATGCCGAAATGCCGGCCTTCCATCTGTTTCTGAGCTCTGATGATTGAGTTTGTAAACTGGCTTTGGGTAAGTTCTAGATTTTCCAATTCAGCTTTCCCTAGTAGGAGTGCTGCCATACTTTGAATCCTTTCTCCTCACATCTTCTGCATGATAAGATCATCCAAGGCAACAAAAAACACTGATATGCCAGGATCTCCTTGTCTACCTGCACGTCCGCGGAGTTGATTATCTATTCTTCTGGATTCGTGTTTTTCTGTACCGAGAATGAAGAGTCCATAATGGAAATCTTTTTCAATCAATTCTGTATGCTGTCCGTTTGCTGGTTTGATGATTATTTCTGCAAAAACAGTGGTATTCGCTTTTTTGCCTTTGTTGAATTTCACTTTGATCGTCATATCGTTGACCGCTGTCTCTTGTATTTCCGATTGTCTGATCTGTTCATCGGTCAGAGATAATTCTTTCTTGAGTCAGTCCATGGTAAGCTCGTATTCTATTCATGAATACATGACTGCCGATATTGCTTTTCAGGATTTGACTGTTTTGTTTATTCGTTTTGCATAATTTTCTGCGAGCTTATTATTGAGTCATTTCTCCAATTTGATATCCGTTCCTCTTCAGGCCATGTTGGTAGCTACTACCACGCTTTTGTATTTTCCTGCTTGAGAGACGATATGTGCTTCTTGCTCATGGAATTTTGCATTGAGGACGTAGTGAGTGATTGTCTCTTTTTCGAGTATCCTATCTACAAATTCTGATGTTGCGATATTTGATGTACCGATCAATATCGGTTGCCCCATCTCATGATAAAATTTGATATATTCTTTGACGAATTTCCATTTTGCCGCTTGATTGAAGTAGACCTTATCATTTTTATCTACTCTGATTGTTGGCTTGTTGGTTGGAATTTCGAGCACAGACAAATCATAGATTTTTTCAAATTCTTCTCCTTCTGTAAGCGCTGTACCTGTCATTCCGCAGAGTTTTTTGTATTGTTTGAAGAAGTTCTGGTAGGTGATTGTCGCCATAGTCTTTGATTCTTTCTGAATCTCAACTGCTTCTTTTGCTTCTATCGCTTGATGCAATCACTCTGAAAATCTTCTTCCTGGCATAGTACGACCAGTGTGTTCGTCCACAATCAATACTTCGTTGTCTTTGACGATATATTCTTTGTCTTTTTCATAGACAGCCTCGGCCCTTAGCGCGTTTTCCATATGATGGATCTCTTCATATCCTATATCTCTATAGAGATTTTCTACTCCAAGAATTTCTTCAAGCCTTTGGATTCATCTTCAACTGAGTGCCGCTGTCTTGGTTTTGACGTCGATATAATAATCTCCATCTTCTTCTTGCTTGCCTGTTTTTTCATTCATCAATTCATGGAGTAACCCCTTGGAAACTTTTTTCTTGCTTGAGCAAGGAGTCAGTGTTTTCACTATCTTTGCATAATATACATATTTTTCTGTCGGTTCTGCACTTGCTTCTGAGATGATGAGCGGCGTCCTCGCTTCGTCGATAAGGATGCTATCTATTTCGTCCACGATGGCATAATTAAGCGGTCTTCGAAGCAATGATCTTTGCTGTTTTGATCTTACGAGATTATCTCTCAGATAGTCGAATCCTAATTCAGAATTTTCGATATAGGTTATATCTTTGGAATATTCGGAGCGTCTGTTTTGGAGCGGTACGGATTTGGTTACGCATCCACACGTGAGTCATAACCATTCGTATACATATCCCATCCGCTGTGCATCACGAGAAGCAAGGTAATCATTCACAGTTACTACGTGCACACCTTTTTCAGTTAGTGCGTTCAAATACACTGGCATGACTGCGACCAATGTCTTTCCTTCTCAGGTTTTCATTTCCGAGATTGTCCCTTTGTGGAGAATGATTCATCCAAGAAGCTGAACGTTGTAAGGAACCATGTCCCGTGTCATTTGCGTCCCTTTAACTTCTATCTCCTGTCCGAGCATCCTTTTGCAGGCTTGTTTTACTGTTGCGAATGCTTCCGGAAGGATGCTATCCAATGTTTCTCCTTTCGTTATCCTGTCTTTGAATTCCTTCGTTTTCGCTTTGATCTGATCATCAGAAAGAGCTTCATATTCTTCGAATACGACGTTAGTTTTGTTTACGATAGGGAGGAGTTTATCTATCTGTTTCTGATTATAATTCCCTGTTATTAAATTAAGAATCCGGCTGAACATTATTTTTGGATGATGGATAAAAGGCTATAGATATGGAATGTATGAATTATAGGTATAAAAACAAGTTTATTTAATCTCTTCGAAGTTGATTTCTATTTGTTTGCCCCTTTGTAAAAGCCGCATAAGTTTCTTACTACGTTGCAAGAAATCACAGTGGTCGGTGTAGAATATATTAACTGAATAGGGTTTTCAAATCCCCCCATCCCCCCTTTGTCAAGTGGGGCAGATAACAGTAAATATTTCCTCCAATTTTTCTATTTTGTGGAAGCGTGTTTTTTTGTGATTAAAGAATCTGGATATGGTATTCTGATAATTAAAATATCCGTAATTGAGCGGTATAGCAGTGTCGATATTTGCATCTTTGAAATATCTCAAATCATGCTTGATGACTGCGTTCACCATCGGCTCTGAATAGGATAATTCATTCAAATAATACTTCCATAATGCTGTTTCTTTGCTTCGGTAGTTGAATGGGAAATTGAACCCAGCAGCTCTGTGCGGGGCGGGCTTTTTGATATTTTTCTGATGATCGTTGAGCTTGTAATTTTTTGCTTCGTTGTTTATGAGTTTCTGTGCGACTTGTATGTCTGCATAGTCTCCAAATATTCACAATTTACCTATCAATGATTGAGTGAAACATAGGTTGTGGAGATAAGTCTGAAATAATGGAAGAATAGATTTCAGTTCTTTCTCTGATGTCGTTAACAAATCCCTATCCCAAAGGGCCCCTTTCTCCAGTTTTGCTGGACTGTAGCCTTTCTCAAGGGACGCATTCAGCAGAGCTAGTTCGTAGATGGGCGGGAGGATGATTTTTTCACATCATTTTTTGATGAGGAATCAGATTCATTTTTGTATTTGTTCTAGGCTACATTCAAAAGTTTTGTCTCCATACGGTCGATTGAGAAAATCATAGTATATGATGTATTCGTGATCATATCCTTGGAGAAATCTGAACAATGTGAGTGTATCATTTCATGAGGTGATGATGCCTATTTTCATTCAAGTTGTTTTGTAAAATAAAGATAATCTTTTACTATTTTGTTAAATCTTGTAAATGTTTTCGCATTTTCGATCCCTCTGATTGTATTTAATGTATCTTTTGCCAGTTGTGAGTATTTTTCAATTCCAGCCTTACTTGACTCTGATGTGCCGCTCAATGCGTCGATTGTTATGATTGCCTTTTCCAATTTTTCTTTTTGTGTTTGGATTTTTGCCAGGAATAATTCTTTGAATTTAGCAAGTAGATTGTTCTCAAATGTTCTCATATTAATGAGGATGTTTAATCTTCGTTTTTGTAGATTATTGAGTAGCCTCATCTTCTCTTCTTTGATTGGTCTCCAGTATCATGCATCCTGCCTCTTATTGATGTATCATTGGATGGTAAGAATGTCTTTGTAGACGACTTTCATTTTTTGTTCCAGATATTTTACATATTCTGTGCATTTACCACCGTCGTGTTTGTTGAGTGATATTTTGATGTTATTATCTTCGATATGGCAATAGAGGTCATCTTCATAATATCAGAAACTGACTCACATGGTCGTGAGGACTAGAAATCAAAGTATGAATAGTTTTTTTCGTGAGTGCATAGAATTTGAAGTAGGTAAATGGCCAGTGTTTATTGATTCATTATTATTTTTTTGACTCAGAGCCGGAAGTAGGAGTCTGGTATTTTCCCCGACTTTATCTTATTATCTAAGACGATGAGATTGTCATAAAATTTTTTTATATAATCCTTTCTGTCTTGCATTTTTTTGATGTTTTTGAGATTCTTGGTGATTGAATAGGGATTTAGTTTGGTCATGCTAGCTATGGTCTTGCTGTCCGTGATACCCTGATCATATAAATCAAGAATATAAATATACATCTTAAGTCATCGGTAGAGTGATCCCATAAATTGATTTCGATTTGTCCCTTCTTCTTGTATTTTGTCTATGATTTTGAGATTTTTGTGCTGATGATCAAAAAAGTTGTCGAAGAATGCGAAGTTGTTTGCTATAGTTTGACCGAAGACTACGAGATCTACGATCTCGTCAGTCACGAGTGATGCGTTACGAGTTACGAGTCAATTAAACCGTGTTTTTAATTTGTCGCATTCATTGATAATGTTGTAGAGATTGTCGCCTACTTTCGCGAGGAAATAATCAATTGTATCGTAATCTATAGTAAGTCATTTCAACTCGTTTTTTACGAAGTTTCTGAGTTCGATACCTGATAATTTCTCAAACATTTTGATGGTGGCATTCTTTTCTAGGAATTTGTAAAGTCTGCCTCTTTTGTCTGGTTTGTAGCTCACAAACATAAGAATGGAATCGGCAGGTATCTCACCCTTTTTGTCTATGATTTCGTTGGTGAGTGATTCAGAAGCTTCTGCAGATATCTTATTTGATGCGTCAGAGTCAGTCGGTATGCCTTTGATGATGATGAGTTTTTTGTTAACAAAAAGTCACCCTGCGAAGATGGCTTGTTTTACATGTCCGAGATCGAAGTTTTCATTGTTGAATGCGAAGATGGCGTCTTTCCCGAATTTTTCTGCGAAATTCTGCTTTCGTCTAGAAATCTCCTTGTCTAGGAGGTATTTCTCTTCTCAGGTAAATAGGAAAACGTTGCTCAGCATATAATCTCAAATCATTAAAACTACCGTTTTCTGGACGGCATAAAAATAGTATGGATTTGGGGATTAATTTCAAACATAGATAAAACTTGATAAAAGTCGATAAAACTTGATGAAAATCGCATTGCGAATGGCTTGAAAAGGCCCTCAGACTAATTATATTTCTTTTGTTTACCCCTGATGTATTTTTTTTATGCGGATTTTGAAGAAAATAAACAGATTCCTCGCACATATTGCTATTGTGTTGATTCGTGGATATCAATATACACTTTCCCCAGATAGGGGATTACCATCGCTACGATTGAAGTGAAGAATGTGTGCTCACGAGCCGCATTGCAGTGAATACAGCGTTCGCGTA
>PFWQ01000070.1:6924-10770 GCA_002791215.1 candidate division SR1 bacterium CG_4_9_14_3_um_filter_40_9 | reverse complement strand
TCCATCACGATCAGCTACTATAAACAAGGCTAACTGCATACCTATCAATACTACAGATGTTACAGACTTTATCAATCAACTCACCACACAAGGATTATATCCATACATCTTGAACAATCCCTACTACATCGGTGGATATATAGGCGCTATGAGCTTCAATAATCCCAATGCCAACAACCAGGTCTTAGCACCAGTCATCATGCAATCATACTGTTATGAAGGTAATAATCGACGAGACTGGATTCTTGACGCTACTCCCGTAGAGATACAATACGAGTCAGGCACACGCATCACCTATAGCTGAGGCATTCCCTTTACGGGAGTCCTTCATCGTCCCTACCTTTTCTCTACTTGAGCGATAGTCCCTGGGATGACAGGAGTGCTTGCACTCACAAGGTTTGGCGATCGTATCCAGAGAATAGAATTTGATCAACCGATCACCATCCGTATGCCAGCAAGAAGTGCGACATCCTGATCCACCGTCAAGATCTACAGCTCCGACAAAGAAAGCATCTTTGATGGTACTTCTCCTGATCGGACATTTGAGAAAAATGGAACAGTCATAGATATTATGAAACCATCGTGTAGCAATCCAGATGGATGACTAAATGAAGATCAATGTATTAAGAAATGATACAGTTCTTGCTCAAATATGTGTGAAAGTTGATATGGATGAATTTGGGATCCAGAGACAGCAATGCCTTATGTAGAATTCACTGGCACCCATGCCAGTCGATATGCACTTGGTGACCTCACGAGTCAAAGCACCCCAGATCTCAACTCCTACTTCGATGACTGCAGCTCACATATCAATCTTCTCTGCTCTCGGCTCAACGTCAGTTTCAATACATTTGACTACGGAAACAATCGAAAATCACGAATAACTCTAGGGCAAACCTACAATATCACTATCAATGCCAAAAATACCTCTGCCTCACCATCCAACAAAATCCCTCTCCCTTGAGGACACATCCTTCACCTCGATACCCCCATCGCCCCCAACGACACCGCCACAGCAAATGTAAAAATCAAATATTTCGTGAAATAAGAAGAAAGAGAACAAACCCTCCTAAATTCTCCCTTGTCAGGGCGGACTTGAAGGAACTATTTTTTCTAAAAAAAACCAAGCAGAAATTCTAGTCAATCCCTTTGGTTCTTTGCCAATTGTCCGAGCTAGACTACATTCAAGAAGAGCAAACTGAACATACCAGCGAGCCTGGCAAAGAACTAGCCTCTTTGGCCACTTTCCCGGCAATGAGGGAAAGTGGCACTCCGTAGGATGCACTGCAGGCAGCGACTGATAGCAGCTTTGTCGAACTTCCATGAGGGTTTAAGTACCATTCTTCCATCCCAGCAGGCAGTACAGGCACAGTAAAGATGAAGATAAAATATTTCACGAATCCATAGTCCCATAGCATCCAAAACATTTTTAAATTTTCTCTTGATTTTTTACGTAGCATCATTATACACTACGTGCTACGTCAATTAAAATATTAAAAAATTTAGAACATAAAACATTGTTGTTGCACGACAACATCTTATTTTTTAATCTTTTAATCTTTTAGTTTTTTAATTATAAAATAATGTGAAAAATTATCGGAATCGACCTAGGAACGACCAATTCCTGTGTGTCATACATGCTCGGAGATAAGTCCGAAGTCATCGCAAATGCTGAAGGCAAAAGAACAACTCCTTCTGTCGTCTACATCAAAGGAGATGAATTGCTCGTTGGAGATCTCGCCAAGAGAAAAGCTATTCTTGAGCCAAAAAATGTGATCCGCGAAGTCAAAAGATTCATCGGAAGAAAATATTCCGAAGTTATCGGTAAAGAAAATCTTCCATACGACATCAAAGAAGACAAAGACGGCGGAGTGCTTATCGTCATCGGCAAAAAAGAATACAAACCGGAACAGATTTCTGCATTTATCCTCAAAAAAATGAAAGAAGATGCTGAAAAATTTCTTGGACAACCTGTTACGCAAGCAGTCATTACTACGCCTGCATATTTTAACGATTCCCAGAGAAATGCTACTAAGGCCGCTGGAGAAATCGCAGGTCTAAAGGTAGAAAGAATCATTAACGAACCTACGGCAGCCTCACTTGCCTATGGTGAAGGAAAAAATAAAGATGAAAAAGTAGTCGTATTCGATCTTTGATGAGGAACATTTGATGTAACCGTACTGGAAATCGGATCCGAAGGGACCTTTCAAGTTCTTTCAACATCATGAGATACTCATCTTGGGTGAACAGATTTTGATCAAAGAATTATGGATCGGTTAGTGACAGGATTTAAACTCAAAGAAGGCATAGACCTCACAGAAAACGCTATGGCGATGCAAAGATTAAAAACCGAAGCAGAAAATGCTAAACACCAGCTCTCTCAGACAGAAAGAGTAGATATTTCTATCCCGTTCATCATCACAGGCAAAGACGGACAACCGAGAAATCTTGAGGAATCGCTCACGAGAGCTCAGTTTGAAAACATGTGCAAAGATCTTTTCGGTAGATGCAAAAAACCATGTCTTAATGCATTACAAGATTCCAAACTCTCCAAAAAAGATATCAATCAGATCATCCTTGTCGGTTGAGCTACCAGAATGCCGGCAGTATTGAAACTCGTGAAAGAAATCTTCGACAAAGAACCGAAAGCTACTGTCAATCCTGACGAATCCGTAGCACAAGGTGCCGCTATCCAATGAGGAATCATCCAGGGAGATGTTAAAGATATCTTACTTTTGGATGTTACACCATTGTCACTTGCAGTGGAAGTGGAATGAGGACTTGCTCATGTCATGATTGCAAGAAATACTACAATCCCAGCAAAGAAAAATAATATTTTCACAACAGCTGCTGACAATCAGAATGCGGTGACTGTTCACGTGACTCAAGGAGAAAGACAATTTGCCAGAGACAATAAATCACTTTGAATGTTTAACTTGGAATGAATCCCAAGTATGAGAAGAGGCCAGCCTCAGATCGAAGTGACTTTTGATATCGACGCAAATGGAATCTTAAATGTCACTGCTGAAGAAAAATCAACAGGCAAAAAGCAGGAAGTGAAAATTCAAGGTTCAACAAATCTTTCTGACGAAGAAATCACAAAAGCAAAAGCTGAAGCAGAGAAATTCGCTGAAGAAGACAAGAATAGAAGAGAAAATGTTGAATCAAAAAACAGAATGGAAGCACTGCTCTACCAAATGGAAAATCTCATCGCAGAAAAGAAAGATACGATTCCTGATGCTGACAAAGAGATAGTCAACAAACTTGTCGCTGACGGTAAAGCGTTGAAAGATAAGGAAGATGTGACCAAGGAAGAAATCGACGAAGAAATCAAAAGAATCGAAGCTGAATTTCAAACAATCTACCAAAAATATCAAGCCGCTCCATCACAACCAGCTCCAAATCCAGATTCAGAATTGGAGAAAGGGAACAACGGGTCAACCGTAGAAGGTGAGGTAATAGACGCAGATAAATAAAAGCCCGTCATTGCGAGTATGACAAAGCAATCTGAGATCTAAAAAAATCCCGCATGAAACAGAGGCGGGATTATAAATCATCAGCGCGAATAATCATTTACCCCTATACATAGGACTCAGATTAAATTTAGCTGGGTATTTAGCAGTCACATTCAGATAAAAACTCTGGATGCCTTTGATATCGGATTCGACATCATCAGTCAGTTTGAATTCACCGACGATATTGAGTTCTTTCTTCCCATAATCGATAGTGCCGATGATTAATGG
This sequence comes from candidate division SR1 bacterium CG_4_9_14_3_um_filter_40_9, assembly GCA_002791215.1. Classification (GTDB taxonomy): domain Bacteria; phylum Patescibacteriota; class Gracilibacteria; order Absconditabacterales; family Absconditicoccaceae; genus UM-FILTER-40-9. The sequence goes on along the minus strand of PFWQ01000070.1, from coordinate 7,027 downwards.
CACTTTGACCTTTCTGGCTACGACATGAAATCCTCTCTTTCAAGTGTCGGTCTTTTTTTTGGTACCTTCAGGCGTGATGACAAGGATAAATCGTTCATTGTTT
>PFWQ01000070.1:0-6896 GCA_002791215.1 candidate division SR1 bacterium CG_4_9_14_3_um_filter_40_9 | reverse complement strand
AAGTAAAAAAATATTGTAAAAAAACAGCCTGCTTATCCGCAGGCTGTCATAATATTAGATAATAATGATTTTTAATGATTGAAGAACATCCGGGCTTCTGCATTCGGCATCATTATCAATGATACATTTTCTTTCTTGCACAGATCAATCGTCAAATTATCTTTAAGCGATCCGCTGAGCGAAAGTATTGTTTTGACACCAGCCTGGATAAGTATTTTCGGTCCATCAGGGAAGGGGAAGAAACTGTCGCTACAAGCCACAGCACGTTTTGTTGAGTGATCAGCGTCATCAGCTCGTTTAACTGCAAGCTCACAACATTCTTTTCTGTCCTGCTGACCGACTCCATTCCCGATGAGTTTGCCGTTTTTCACGAGAGTGATAGTGTTTGAATTACTTGTTGCGCAGATAGCCGACGCCAGAACCATATCAATTCTGGTCTGCCCTGCTGGTGCGAAATCGTCGCCATAGCGCTTCAGAGAAGCAGCATTCAGGTCCAGAACAAAATCATAATTTTGCTGAACAAGGAAGCCTCCTCGTACCTTTCTCATCAATGGTTCTTTGCTCAAACAATTAGGTCCGAGAAGTGACAGTGCAGGGTTGACTGCCATTTTGCAGGCTGCATCTTTGCGATTGAGGATTGTTTGTGCATCTTCAGTAATACTCGGAGCAACAACAACATCCATAATCCTTCTTACGGAACCGGAGTGGAAGTAACTAATCATACTGGCAAGCTCTTTGGTGATCGGGAAGTTGGTGATAATAGCCCCGCCAAAAATGCTGAGCAGATTTCCATCAAGCATGTCTGCCAAAGCCTGGATAGGAGTGCTTGCAATTGCCGCTCCACAACAGTTACCATGTTTTACGCCCAATGCTACACAAGGCAGGTCCAACTCATTCATACCCATATTATGCCACAAATGATTCTTGTGATAACCGGCCATGATGTGAGTAATAGTTTGCAGCATACGATCCAGATCGGTGAAGTTCACATAACCGAATTCTCCGGCTATCTGTTTAAAATTATACAGAGCAAGTGAATCATTATCGGCATTAAACGTTTTAAACAGACCGGCGGATTTTTGTTGAGGATTTTCTCCATAACGAACATCACAAACCTTTTCACCGATAAAGCCGTAATATTTACCGCTTCCGCGATACATTGCGGAAGTAAGCACATAATCAGCCACATAAGTTTCGGCTTTTGCAGCAAGTGTACGGATGAATGTCAATTCATCGGGCTGTCCAGCTTCGAGCCATTCAATAACCTCCATACGGTCACGTGAATCACACAAAGCAATTCTGTCTCCCTTAATAGCGGAACGCAGAATCAATGGGCCACCGATATCAGTTTTTTCGATCACCATTTCAAATGTTGCATTGGGTTTAGCAATTTCCTGCTTGAGCGGATAACAATCCACACATACCAGGTCAAAAACACGAAGTCCCAAGGACTGTAATTCGAGCATATCAGCTTCGCTAAATTTGTTTGCCAACAATCCTGCATGTAACTCACGGGAGATGGTAACTACTCGGTGTCCGAGTATTGCGCCTCCACCCACAAGTCTTGAAACATTTGTCACTTTGATTCCGGCTTTTTTAAGCATATCCGCCGTACCTCCTGAAGAGAAGATTCTATACCCAAGAAGTATAAGCCTTTTGGCGAATTCCACGATCCCGTCTTTATTATAAACGGAAATCAACGCATTTTTTTTTCTTTTACTCATTTTTTTAGATATTAGTTTGACAATAATTTAATTACAATTTAGGAATAACAAAAAAAATGAACGTCATTTCATTTTTGTTTTTATAATTCATTATTTTTTGTTAAGTGAGACACAACGAAAGCCTGAAGTATTGAAGGTTTTCATGATGTCGAACTTATATCGATGATTTGAGAAACGACAAGCACAAACAAAGCGAAGTGATTGCTGTTTTCGAAAACAATCGATATAACGTAAAAAAGTATATATCGATTCTCACGAAAAAGTCAACACAACCAGTTTTATCCCGAAATCTGATAGAACACCGCAATAATCGCTATCGCAGCAAGAATCCCCTGCAACATCCACGCCTTCATAACAATGGTCGGCTCTGGCATTCCTTTATATTCAAACAAATGATGAAGTGGAGAAATAGCAAATAATTTTCTATGAAATCTTTTTTTCCAGATGATTTGTAGTAATACAGAAAAAATATCTATGATAAACAACAAGAATATAATTATAAAAGGAATGATGATTCCCATCCTCATATTGAGAATATACAGTAGTGAGGCAAGAAATCCTCACAGAGCGAAAGCTCAGCTGTCTCACATAAATATTTTGGCAGGATTGATATTAAAGAACATGAACGCGACCAATACCGCAATCAATATCGCTATCACCGTAGTGGCGATATACGTCTGATACCCGAAGGTCACTATTCACAATACAAATAAGATAATCGTCATTAATCCCCCGGCAAGACCATCCAGTCCATCAGTAATATTGATGGCATTGACGATACTTATCGTGATGAAGAAGGTAATGATCGGATAGAATATTCACAGATGAATCTGTCAGGCAAACGGCCGGAAATTGATGAAATCGACACCAAGCTTACTATAAAACCATCGGCTGATGAATCATGCTACGATGATCATTCAGACCATTTTTGCTTTGGCACTCAATCATTTGATCGTTCCCCTTCCTCTGATGTTGAAGAAGTCATCGAGCAATCACAAAAGCCCTAGACTGAAAAAACCAAAGAGCAAGACATAGGTTTCTTGTCTGCTGACAAGCGTATTATTGATGATGCCTTTATATTGTAAGAAGTAAGAGATCCCTATCATGATTCACATCACGAGAAGAAAAAGTCAGCCTCCCATAGTCGGAGTGCCGGATTTGTGAGAGTGCATCTTGGAAAAAATTGCAGACTTTTCACCGGTTACGGCATCTTCACGTATTTGTTTTCCCGCATGTATATATTTGAGAAACCTGATATATAGAGGATACAGAGCCCATGCAAGAAAAAACGCGAATAAGGAAAACAAAATAATCTGATTCAATTTGACGAGCATATCTGACAATGAAAGTGTAAATCTTAGTGGACGAAATAATACACATTGAACGATAATAGTCAAGAAAACAGAGGTGCTTCAGAAATTGCATTTGTCAGTCATTTGTATATAGTACAATCAATCTAAAATCTATCATTTATCATCTAAAATTTACTTAAGGATGAATTTATGAGACTTCAAAGTTACCTTTGACGGCATTCTCGAAAATTATGTTAGAGAAAAAGTACAAGAAGCGGAAAAGCTCCTGAACAATCCAAAGCTCAATAAATATATCGAATATATTGAGACTTTTATTTTTTCCGGAGGCAAAAGAATCAGGCCATACGGACTTCGGATCGCCTATAAAGGATTCGGCGGAAAAGATGAAAAAGCTATCCTCAACTTCTGAATCATGTTTGAATTATTCCACACGATGGCATTGATTCATGACGACATCATCGACCAATCAGAAAAAAGACACAACATCCTGACAATCCATCAATACATCAATTCTATCCTCGATAAGTCTGATGAACATATAGCCCAGTGACAAGCAATCCTCATAGGAGATTTGTTGATTTCTCGGGTGTATGAACTTCAATACAAACATCATGATTTTCCAGAAGAATTGCTATTTGAGGCAAGAAGGAATGTCCACGAGATGATTGAAGAAGTCATATTAGGACAGATGATAGATGTAGATATGATGGGTGGTGAAGCGGTCACAGAAGATATGATCGAAAAAAAGAATATGTACAAGACAGCATGATATACCTTTATCAGACCGATGTTGACAGGAGCGATTCTTGCGGGTGCAGACAAAGAAAGCCAAGACCTCATCATAGAATTATGAAAAGATTTGGGCTTGGCATTCCAGATCAAAGATGATCTTTTTGATATCATTTCTGCTGACAAGACAAAATCACTCTTCTCTGACATTCAAGAAGGACAACAGACATTTTTCACCAATTATATATTCACCAAGGGCACGAAAGAAGAGCAGGAATTACTCGCCTCTTGCATGAAAAAAAAGCTCAACAAGGAACAGATAATCAGTTTACAGGAAATGTTTGAACGTTCATGAGCATTGGAATACGGCAAGGGACTTATCAAAAAACATACTGATGTAGCAGAAAAAACATTAGCAAAGATACCATTCAAGGACGAAGCTGCCCGCAAAGGACTACACTCCCTCATCACGAAAATTTCTGATATCTAAAAAAACCAGCCGTCATTGCGAACAAAGTGTGGCAATCTAGCTGGCATATATCAATTATTCACTATTAGTTGTTAGTTGTAAGTTGTAAACTGATTTGCTCTGCAATCTTTTTATGTTTTCTATAAGCGACATAGTAATATAATTTCAACATCAATGCAACACTGAATAATACCCATCACAAAACACCCAAGACAGACACTTTTTTATTTGCTTGGAAAGAGGTCATATCAGCAGCATGGACTTTATCAGCCGCTTCTTGCTGGACAAAAGTGGAAAGATCGGAAACATCACACGCCAACTTACCAAACACACCACCGAGGATTGTCTGACTGGTTGTATCGATTTCAGCATATAATTGTTTGAGCATTCTACATTCAGGAGCAGAAGCAAAGACATTGACGGCTTTGCCGACAATTTTCCTATAGATTTCAGGATTGATATTATTGAGCAGCACCATTCATTTGGCAGTCTCAAAAGAGAAGCTCTTCTTGATTTCATTAGCTCATCCATATTTCTGAAGATCTGATGCCGTGATGGTCAACACCAATGAAACATCTACAGGCAACCAGGTCTTAGGATAAAACACGAGATAATCACTGTTTCGTTGAAGATATTTGGAAGTAGCATCATATTGTTCACCAGCGAAATCTATCTGAATGCTCTGCTTGTCCACTCATTTTCCGGTATCTTTGATATCAAAGACGAAATATCTATCCAAGGGAATCGGCTCTTCATTATTTTGCGGACTCACAAGAGAAACCACGGGTGGAACTTCATCAGGATCACATTCCATGCCTTTAGCGAAAGTGAGTTGTGATTTGCTATTAAGCGCAACCTTGTCACCGCCTTTCAGAAGCGCATATGATCATTTACCCAATGATAAGACGGTAGAAGTCAGATTGTCGGAACTCTTGAAATATATCTGGAACAAGGTGACATTGCTTAATTTCTTGCTCTTCTGATTCAGATAATTGAGTACGAGCGAATCGTGGTCTATATTGTAGTTGATAAGACTCTTGTCGGCAGTGGAAGTAACACGCACAATCTGGATATCATCTGGTATATAAGAAAATACCAAATGGACATTTTCTATCTCCTGCCCTTCAGATTGGAACATGACATTGGTACTATTGATGCATCCTGCATGCAAAGTAGAAGCTGGCTCGAATCTCGCATCCATATACAATGGATCCAAAGAGACTTTGATCGCCAAAACTGGAGCGATGACGCCAAGCATCACAACTCCTCCTGCAAAAATCTTTTTTCTTATGTTTCTGGTAGTCATCATTGGAATAGATTATTTATAAAACCTTTTTTCACTCGCTTGCGTAGTCATTCCGGCATTGTCATTGCGAACGTAGTGTGGCAATCTGGAGCCGGAATCCAATTGATACATCTTAATTATACCCCGAAACACCCCAGAACCAAAAAAATCCGCCTCCATAGGCCAGAAACCCTTGAAATACAGGGCAATTATCAGGAAATGAGTTGACTTTTTGACGTTAAATAATTATATAAACAAAAAATATAAACAATAACACAAAAATTTATGAGAAAATTTTTAATTTTAAACGGCAAAACAGCAAGAACTGCTGGTAGTATCTTGTTCAAAAATCCACCAAGATGTGGTTGTGGATTTATTATGTTTTGGCACAAATGGGATGGATGGTTATGCCCCATGTGCGATGTACCCGACGAAGAATAAAATCTATTAAATTTAATACCAATAATCAAGCAGAGAATTTCTCTGCTTTTTTTTCTAAAAAAAATAAAAAAGAAAACAAACCTCTACTCCGCCTCTCAGCGGAGCCTCTTCTCCTTATCAGGAGACACAGTTAATAATTGTCCCTCCTGATAAGGAGGGGGGACCCGAAGGGTGGGAGGTTTGTTAACCAGAACAGAGAGAGAAAATTATTTCAACTTATACTTCATCCTGAAAACTTCAGAAATATTGTAGCACAGCTCAGAAAGCATATATAATTGATGCAGAGAAATAACATCAAATAAGGACTGCCCATCTTTGAGCTTCTTGAAATCTACATACAACCTCATTCCATAGTCCTTACTGCCTTTCCACTCAGGGAAGAAATCCGCATAGACAAACTTGAAATCCAATAAGGTATCGACATATTTCTTGAGATAGTCCTTTTGCTTCTCGAAATCATCCGTCTTCAAATTCACATGAGAGGTCGTGGAATGGCTCAATATGTTCCTCAAAAACTTAATAATCTGCTCAAAAACGACGTATTGTTTGGCTAATTTCTGCTTGAGAAATCTTTCAAAAACCGGCTCGTTATCAAGTAATTCTTTGAAAGTACTGAAGAGTCATCTGAAGGCGCTGATTTCCACCAAATATCAGAAAAGATTTTTCTTGTCGGGATTTTTGTAGATATTTTCCAGCAATGGCTTCACCATTTTTCACTTGATGACGAAGTAGGATTTATCTCAAGTAGCGATTTTACTGTCTTCCACATTCTTGGAAAAATCCTTTAGTTTGGCCTCCTGCTCTAAGTATTTTCATAAGTACAGAAATTTGTAATACGATTGGAGCAGGATGATGTTTTGGATGAGCTGAGCTTTTTGCATGAGAAATTATGAAATAATAAACTATTCTGCCTGTCATTGCGAGGAGTGTAACGA
>PFWQ01000024.1:1316-11141 GCA_002791215.1 candidate division SR1 bacterium CG_4_9_14_3_um_filter_40_9 | reverse complement strand
CATTCTGGTATTGTCCCGATGGTAGTGGCGCCAGATAAAGTGATAGTTCCGGTGAATATTTCATCGCCGATATTGGAGATTTCTAGCCGGTCTGCATTGCCTTTGAGATAGACTTCGCTAAGCACCAAATCTCGAGTCCCATGAACGGATCATCGAAGACAAAGCAAGGATAAAATGAATGTAATGATGTATTTCATGAATATTTTGTGAAGCGAATAAATGATAAAATGGTTCGTGTCATTACGAACCCCGCATTTTGCGGGACAGGCTCCGTGTGGCAATCCGAGCAATAGCTTCCTGATTGCTTCGCACCTCGCAATGACGGGTCGCCATAATCCTAATCTTCTATTTTTCTTCAGTTTCTTCCTCTTCTACCTTCTTTTCGTTAGCATTTTTCTTGAGTGTCCGAGATATTTTATTGAAGATAGCGGCCAGTTCTTTGGCCTCTGTAAAAAGCGCCTCTAATTCAGCTTTCTTGTCTTTGGAAGTTTCTGTGATGAGTTCGAGCCGATAACTAGCTGCATTGAGTTGTTGTTTGCACATATTGATCTTGAAAGTGAAGGCTTTCTTGGTGGTAGCGGCGCCAGCTTGAACATATTCAGAACCAGCATTGGTGCCTGATTCGACGCATTTTTCGACGCTATTACGGTTGATAGTAGAGAGTGTTAATCATTGAGCAGCGGTCACAAGGTTCTTGCTAAATTGCATAAGTCTTTTGGTAAGTTCAGCTTTCATGAGAATAATTGGTAAATAATAAAAATAGCATTCCCCGAAAGGTCGAGGTGCTAGAAAGCGTCACGTAGAGATGTGAATTGGGGAGTAATTACGCTTCTACAATTGCTTTCGCAATCTTATCCTTGACCTGGCAGACAAGGATAAGGCGTTTTTTCCCTTTGCAGGACTGTGGTGTTTTTTGTTGTTTCCTAAATCAGACATGATTTTTGAATGCCTGAAGAAGGCGCGTTTCAAAATCCGGCAACTTCTGATCGATCAAGAGGTCATGGAATTGAGACACATAATATTTTGCATTATCGTATTGATCGTGGGTCCAAGCGATAGGCACCATAAAGAGTTTCATATCATACAGTTTTTGTTCAGCCAGAGAAGTGGTGCCTGCACGGGTAAGTCCGATATCTGCCCTGTAACATAAGGCTCCCATCTCTTTTTGAGAGAAGAATTCTTGTGCGAATACATTAGAAAAACGTTCAAATTCCGGCTTGAGATCGCTATTTAAAATTCATAGAGACAAGATGAAGACGAAGTTGGACATAGCCATTGGATTCTGGTCCAAGATGTTTATTAAGGATTTGTAAATCCTATACGAACCTTGTGACCCTCCGATAACCAGAACTATGGTCTTTTTCTTGGGTATTTTGGCCAAAATTTCACTGATTTTAGCATCTTTTATGGCGTTGGTATCGTCGCCAAATGCAATATCGTCGGAAAGTATCTGTCCGACCGTCTCTGATCTAGGCAATACGTTGTCAAACCCAGTAAATACCTTGTCGGCGAAACGCGCCGCTATTTTGTTGACTAACCCAGAATGCGTATCAGACTCATGCACTATGATCTTTTTTCTCAATATTCTTGTTGCTATGATTACTGGTAGTGCGACGTATCCACCTTTGCAGAATACCACATCAATCTTGTATTCCCGCAATCGAAATATCGACTGTACCAGGCCCAATAAAAAAGAGAAAAAATCTCTTATGTTCATGATATGCGCCATCAACGGCGTTTCTCTACGGTATTTCCCAGAAAAGATAGTCACGAAATGGTTGGTGTATCATTTGGCCGATAATTTGTCGCTTGTCTTTTTCTCCAAGCTGTTTCTACCCCCGAATCGATAGATATTTTGGATATGTTTGCTGAATGTATCATGATTGTAGATGTGCTCGATCATGCTTTTGATAGGGAAAACATGGCCGCCTGTACCTCATCATGTCACACATATATTTAAAGTCTTTAAAGTCATAAGATCTGTAAAGTCATAAAGTTCTGATTGTTTTTTTGCACCACCGCCATTGCGGGGCATGCTTTGTACTCGGTACTAGGCACTCGTCACTACCCTGTCTATATATGTCCAATTGCTTTTCAATGGAAAAAGTAGGAAAAACATAGGACGAAATGCGAAAATGCTAGTTGTGGACTAGTCTAATGCTGGTATTTTAGAAGTTATGAAAGATATGTTCTTTGTCCGTAGAGCGGGTTTTTCTTTTGATTTCGCTTATTTTTCTCTGATCCATGGCCATTTTTGCCTTGTGGAAGTCATATTGATTTTGCATGTGAATCCGCTTTCCCTCTGGATCTCCGAAGGCTGTGCCTAATAAAATATCTCGCTGGATGGTGATATTTCTTTTGCCATTGATGAGCTCATTGAGTTCGCTGATTTTTTTTCCCAAGATTGCAGAAAATTGCTTCTGGTTCCGACCCTTAGCTTTGATTTCTTGGAGAAGATGTCGTCCTGGATGAATTAAATTATCTGTCATTTCGTACGATTAACGGTAAATGGTGAACGGTGAACGTGGTACATTATCCGTTTACCGTTTCACATATGTAGTGAATGTAGACAAGAAATCAACTGAATTAGTGAACTCTGCTAAAGCAGGGCAGGTTTTCTACTTCTGTCTACTTCTGATTCACTGTTTCATTGATTCCACGAATCTGTGAATCCTGCTGAAGCCGGACATGCTTTCACTACTCCAATGAATCATATATTTTTTATTCTCTTATTCACCCTTTTACTGAAAGAGCGAATTATTCACTTTACCCCCCTTAATCCCCCCTGCAAGGGGGGAAATATTCATTGTTTAGGTGAATTATTTTTTAAATATAACAAAAAATTTTACCCCGACGCTTCGGGGTAAAATTTTTTTCATGCTTTGCTTCTATTCTATTTTACCATCTCAAATCCTACCGACCATAAATGTAAATGTTCGTTAGGTTCATTTCCCCCATACAATGGATCGCCAATGACGGGAAATCCGATGCTTGCCAGATGGACACGAATTTGATGGCGGATTCATTTGTGGATTTTCACCAGTAGGGTGGAAATATTGGATTTTTTGTCATATTCCAATGTTTGGATGAATGTTTGAACCTGATGTTCTTTGCCCCTGCCAAAACGGCAGGCAAGTCTTCCTTTTTGATCTTTGAGAGCAATCATTCTTTTTGAACTACGATGCATGATTGGAAAGTCGATGACAAATCCCCCCACCCCCCCTTTGTCAAGGGTGGCAATATTTCAAGAAACTTGAGCGATGTAGTGTTTTTCTATCTGATTCTGTGCTTGGAGCTGTCTATATTGATCGAAAATCGGAAGGTCTTTCGCAAAGTAAAGGAATCCTGCGGTATCGTTGTCTAGCCTATTCAAAAGTCAGAATTCTTGGTCTTTGGAGAAGGCCTGTATTTGATGTTTTATTACTTCTTCAACATTTTTGACTGGTTTCAATGAAGGATCGAAGTATTTTTGGAAAGGCTTATAGGTGCATAGGTCGATAGGTGCATAGGCTTTGGAATCCGTTTCTACTTTGTACTTTGTACCACCGCCGTTGCGGGGCATGCTTTCTACTAGGTACTCTAGAAAACATTTCTCTTTGCCGAAAGTGCTTGGAAGGCCGTGTGGTTTCCAAAACAAGTAATAATCTTTGTTTTCGTAGACTATGAACATGACAGGAATATATGTATGTGTGGAGAATTTTCAATGATTAAAAAAACCCTGCTATACTTGTGGCAGGGTTCTTTGGAAATATTTTTTAGTCTTTTAGCTCTAACATCGCTTTTCTTTCTTCCTTGTATTTGCCTAGCAGGATATATGCTAATGGGCCATTGATGAAAATGGATGAATATGATCCTGCGATAGTTCCGATACCGATAGTAAATGCGAAGTCCTTGATAACACCTGAACCTAAGATGAACATGAAGGCAATCACGAGCAACAAGCACAACACGGTTCCGATTGATCTTCTCATAGTTTGTCGGAGACTGTCTTCAAATATCTGTCCGAGCAGTACTCCCTTATGATGACCTCTTAATTGCATATTTTCTCTTACTCTATCAAAGATGATAATAGTATCATTGATGCTATACCCCATATTGGTCAAAATGGCGATGATAAATATCGTATCTACCGTGACTGTCGGATTGATCATCATGAGGAATCCATAAGCACCAGCAGGAATAGATATATCAAATATCATCGATATGACAGTAACTACCGCCAACACGCTTGGAGATACTTCTTTTCTGATGGTAGCAAAAGCAAACATCATATAAATCGCCATAAGAATCAGGCCGATTATCAATGCTTTGATTGCTGTGCTTTTCATATAACTTCCTACGCTTGGCCCGGTGATGGATTGTTGCAAAATCTGTTCTGGCCCTGTTATATATTTTCCTTCTACAAGCAATTGTTGTACGTCTTTGGATAATTCAGCAACTTTTTCATCGGTCTTTATAGAAGTCACGATAGAAATAGTTGTTTCTGTTGTTGCCTTTTCCAAAGAAATCCTGTTATCTGTGAATCATTGTCCTTCCAGGTATGTATTTATAGAATCGCTTACTTTAGCCTCATCTAGGACTCCTGCCACGGTGATTTTGACTCCCCCAGTAAATTCTTCTGAAAATCTCGCATTCATAAAAAAGAGAATCCAAGCTCCTACCAACAATACTGCTCATACAAATAACCGCAGATAAGATTTTTTGATGATATGAAATCTTTTAATCATTGACACCTATTACAATTTAAAGCGTGTTTTGGTTTACTTATTTTCGACTACATTTCAAGAACAGATTTGTTCTTTTCGTCAGATAAAAATTATTGAAACTTGATAAAAATGGATAAAAAATGTTCCTACAAATTTTATCGATTTTTAACGATTTTGATCAACTTTTATCGTCATTGAATTCAAGGCGTTCATACATAGTAATCCTAATGTTAATTAGCTAGTCATTTGTTGATAGTAGTTTTTTGCCGATTCTTCTTGCGCTTTTTTCTTATTTGGGCCGAAGCCTTCTGATTTTTTTTCATCCAATACATAAATGTCTGACCTATACTCGATTACGTTGTTTTTGTCATCAAGCTGATGTTCGATATCTTTATATTTCGGCAGCACCTTATATTTTTTCTGTACTATTTCCTGGATCATGGTTTTGTAACTTTTGACCGACTCTTTCTGGATGTTCTCTATTTTGGAATACACATATTTTTCTATGAATTCTTCTGTCGCTTCTATACCCAAATCAATATACATATAGCCAAGAAGGCTTTCCAAGCAGTCTGAGATGATGACGTCTTTTTTTCTTCCATCGTTTTTTTCTTCTCCCTTACTGAGAAAAATCATCTGGCCAAGTCAGATATCTCTGGCAACTAATGCTAAATTTTCTTCTCTGACGAGTGCTATTTTGTATAAGGTTAATTCCGATTCCGGCATCTCTGGATGTTTGAGAAAGAGGAATTTATTTATAATCGCACCTAGTATTCCATCGCCCAAGAATTCTAATCTTTCATTGTGAACATATATATTTTTATAGTCTGCAGAAAAAGATTTGTGGATAAATACCTGCAAGAGCAGGTTCTTGTCTTTTATCTGGTCAACAGGGAATCATAAACCTTTTACGTAATTTATAATTTTGTCCTGGTTGTCGATAACGATTTGTGGGAGCATGGCTTTACAAGTTTTAAGTTTTAAATTTTAAGTTTTAAGTAGCTTAGTTTTGTATTTAACATTTAGCACTTAACATTTAACATTTTTATTTGTAGTAACTAAATTGTCATGCTGCGGTTCTGTCTAGGTAGCTATTGCCTAACACCAACACTAATTCGGCTCCTGTCGTCATAGTAATAAATTCGCCCGTTCCTAATTCCGGCTCAATCACATTGTCGATTGGTACAAAATTTCTAAGCGTTTCTATTGTTTTCTGATATTCTCCTGTTCCTATAATAAATACGGTCGTACCTGTCAGAATTTTTTTCGCCCAGCTTTGCTGGACTGAAGTGTTTTCGACATTAATGACATTGAAGGCATATTTTTTGAGTTTGGAAGCAATAGCGGCTGCATGTCCATCAGGTTTTCTTTTCATCTGATTCGCATATTTTTTATCTATCCCATTTTGGATGACTATGCTGGCATCTTCGATAAGATAGTCCTGATTGTGTAAAACATAAAAGGCAAATTTGTGAATATAATCATAGAATCATTCATCGTTGCTCGGACCCACCGGAATCATGATTGCCATACCACCAAATTGTTCTCTAGGTGGATTTATGAGAAAGCAAGCAGGATAAGAACGTTGTCGTGCTGCATTTGAACAATCTGTTGTAAGGCCGAATGAGAATATATGATCCAAATCGTAAGCATATCTCGACATGCCGATCATTTCATCAGATGAAATATCTGTTTTCACCATCGCTGTGTAGTTATTGTAGAGGTTTTTTATCTTGGACGGACTCAAAAGAATATCTTTGGATGTTATCTGTTTGATGATGGCCTTTACGATAACTTGTTGTCTCAATGATCTGTCAAAATCTGATGTCGTATGTCTTGATCTCGCGTACATCAATGCAGTTTTTCCATCAAGATGTTGCCACCCGGATCACAATTGGAAAATCATGATATTTGTCTCACTACTAGGATATGTAGGGTCATAAATCGGATCTTGCACAAACACATCTATTCATCATAAGCTATCAACGACGCCCTCGAATCCATCGAAATCTATCAGGACATAATAGGGGATTTCTATGCCCATGATCTCTTGAAGCTGCTGACTCATATATCTTGCTCAGGTTTCAAATTCCTGTTTTCTTCACATACCTACTGCAAAAACTTCGTTGATCCTTCATTTGATGTGTGTCCCTGTGGTATTTACATACAAATCTCTTGGCACAGAAAGCATGGTCACTGCGCCTAATTTGTGATTCCATGACGCCACCATGATAGAATCAGCTAAGCTATTTCAGGCATGTCCCTTTCACCCATATCAAAGAATCATGATATTCACATTTCCCATGGCATCTTTCTTCATTTCAGTCCCTAGGCTTTCGCTGACGATGGTTACGGCTCATTTCCCTATCTGGTCGCCGATGACCTGTGCTCATCTGATGATATATTTCCCAAAAAATCATACCACCACGATGCAGAATACAACAACAAAAATCCTGAACAGATTCCCGCTTTTGCTTGTAGGCGCGATAATGTCTTTGTATGAGTCATATTTTTGCATTTCTCCGATTTTTCTACTGGAAATGGTTTTTCTCCCAAACATGTTTTTTGATAAACAATCTAAATGGCGTTTTGGGTTGTAGTTAAAAATAGTAAATTTTCAAGGAGAATGAACATTGTATCTATAAGCTTTTTGAGTTTTTTTTATCGCCTCGCCGGCTGGGTCCTACTTTTTTACTTCCAGGTTAAAAAAGTAGGCAAGAACGCCTCCCCGCACTTCTGCGGGGTAAACTCTGATTGTGGTCTTGGATATTGTAAGATATCGATATTGATAGCATGTATGTTCTCTGGATAGACATTACAATCGACCCAATAAAAGCCTAATCCCCCTATTATAAAACTTTTTCCAGCAAATGGTGTAAAAAGTGTTCCAAAATTTGCAAAATTTTCAATTCTGGATACAATTGAAGCAGTTCGTAAAGTAGAAAGTTATAAAGCAGAAAGTAATTGAACTTTAGAAACCTTATGAACCTTTAACTTTTAACTATGCATTATGGCCACTTCCTTTGATATTGAGCAGATTCTAGCTCTTATAGAAAAAAATGTGAATATCTCTGATCTCCATCTCTCCGGCGGAGAGAGTATCGCTTATAGGCTCAACGGAGAAATCATCAGAGAAGAAAAGGCAGGAAAACTGACAAATGAAATCGTAGAGGTGATTCTCAGACAGTTATTCCAATGAAATCCTCAAAGATTCGATAAATTCCTGGGAGATAAAGAAGCTGATTTCGCTTATCAATCCAAAACTGGAACCCCATATAGAGTAAACGCTTTTCTCACAATTGGTAAAATAGGAATCGCAATGAGAAAAATTAATTGAACCGCAAAAAATGTTGAAGATTTTATGTTTACTGACATTGCTGAGAGCGTTAAGAAAAATATTTTGGGAGCAAAGAAGTGATTATATCTTGTGACTTGACCTACTTGATCAGGGAAATCTACTTCACTTGTTGCCATGCTTGAATATATCAATCAAACGAGATCGGAACATATGATTACCATTGAAGATCCGATTGAATTTCTTTTCCAGCCAAAGAAATGTCTTATTTCTCAAAGAGAAATAGGGCATGATACGTGGAGTTTTGCTAATGCTTTAAGAGCCGCAATGCGTGAAGATCCAAATATTATATTCGTTGGAGAAATTCGTGATAGAGAAACTGCAGATTCTGCTTTAAGTCTTGCAGAAACAGGGCATTTGGTCTTCAGCACCTTGCACACCAACTCAGCCGCAAATACTGTAAACAGACTTATCTCTTTCTTCCCGCCAGAAATCCAGGAAAGCGTGTGCGATAGATTAGCCACTTCTTTGATCGGCGTACAATCGCAATTTCTCGTCAAAAGCAAAGATGGAAAATCCAGAGTCGGAGTCTATGAAGTGATGTTGAACACCACTTCTGTAAGAAACAATATCAAAAAAAGAGAGATCGAACAGATAGATAATATAATCGAGACTTCATCCCTTATCGGAATGATCAATCTGAAGAAATACGCACAAAGACTGATAGATAAATGAATCATTGACCAGGGCGAAGTTCAACGATTGTTTATAGGACAGGGCAGTTTTTAGTCTTTAGCCGATAGTCTTTAGCTAAACATTTAATTATTAATCATCATAAGATGACGGATGCGATGTGACATTATATTGGATGAGGACAAATGCATCTTTCACAGGCAGAAATTCAGAAGATGAAAAAGAATATGAGAAAAGTGCCGGTGATACAAGAAAAATCTGAAAAATACCATGAGAGAGAAGACAAAGAAGCGGATCAATTTATCAACGAACAACTTGCAAAAACGACGAATATCGAACAAGCGGCAACAAATGGGAAACATCTAGTTCACACCAAACACAATCGATTTAAAAAAATGTTCCTTCGGATACAAAGCACGATAAAAAGACTTTATACTCTAAAACAAAAATAAGATGGCAAATGTTGATTTGATTAAACAAAAACTCCCTCAAGACCTTTGGGAAAGGGCACAACAATTTATTATACCTGATACATTCTTAGCAAATTCTCCTGAATTGATAGTTTTAGTATTGAATTCAAAATCTATTGATAATAAAGAAGAAAAACAATCTTGGTTTAATCTCTTGCCGCTTATGACACAAGAACAAATTGATAAATTGCGTGATATTCTTGTGAGAGAAAAACAGAAATTAGAGGAGATTGAAAAAAAATATGAACAGAAAAAGTCTGATATCAAAAGCCAATATGTACAGAAACGACAGGAAGAAGGATACAAAACTAAAATGGTCCAGATCCAGCAAAAAGAGGAAGCTCATCAAGAGACTCAAGACAAAGAGGCAGAAAATTTACTTACCCAAATATAGAAAATAGATGATAGATTTTAAATGATAGATTTTAGATATATGGCCCCTAAAAAAATAAAGCTGCAAAAATTACATACATACTGACTCAAAGCCGTATCGTACGGCTTGATTTTGTCGTTTGTTTTGTCATCTGTGTTTGGCACTTTGTCTTTATTGTGAAGTCCAGCATCTGCGGCGGAATTGATAGAGGAAGCGTTTATGCCATCCAAAACCCATGAGACTATTATCAATCTCGGAAACACGAAAGATGCAGTGGGGAATGAGATA